>CALFUV010000013.1 GCA_937929825.1 uncultured Patescibacteria group bacterium | reverse complement strand
GGCTTCTTCATTAATTGGTGGCGGAGCAACTGGACGAGGGCGTAATGCCAAGATAATTAACCATACTAAAATTATAATGGCTATAACAACAATGGCTATTAATCGTAATTTTCTTTTGTCAATATTTTCAAACATATTATTTATAATTAATCATCTGGAAATTCTTTTTTATTAATATTCAAATTACATCTTTGTCCCATATCTTTACTAAATAACTGATTAGCTTGAACACTACTCCAGTTAATTTTATTAGCATATGGACCTTCTCCTGTATTTATAGGCTTAGAAACACCATCACAAGTTGATCTATCTAAATAAAACCAAGAGTCATCCTCTAAAATCCATAAATGTGTTCCATAAGATAATCTTATGCCTAAAGCATAACCCTTAAAACCCCCTTTGTCAGCACAAAAATTTTCCAGATCAATAGGTTCATATCGTCCTCCATATTTAGCTATGTAACAGGGAGAAATAAAATATAAAGAACGATCTTCTATATCAATTTCAGTTCTCTGCTGACCAGCGTTAGATATTGAACCAACTGGTTTTAATACACAATAACCATCGTGAGTTGTTGAATGATTATTACAGATTGGTGCTAACCTTAAAGCCTCAACTTCAGCATTATCAGGCCTCTCAATTTTCCCTGCTAAAAAGAATTCCCGGCAAAATAACTCTTTGGGATCATCGCTGGTGCTTAAACAGGCTGTATTTGGTGAATGACCGCACTCTGTACCAAGGCAGTCTGCCTTTAAATTGTTAAAATACAGCTTAACTCCACAAGTATTCCACGGCGGCTTACCTGAAGTGGTAATATTAAGATATTCACATTTACCCTTTCCTTCACAATCTTTATCACTTAAACAATGTATGCCGCTTGCTCCTTCACCAACACACCTGCCTGTTAAACGAGTATAACCACCTTCATACAAAACTTTATTTTTTTCATAAGATTCACAATAAATAGCAAAACCTTCTTTTTTAACTTTTTCAATTTCCGGTAAAATATTTTTTACCAACTGGGGATTAATTAACTGCAAAAGAGAAAACGAAAGCAAAGCTATTACCAAACCGCTAATTGCTCCCATAATGGTATCATTAGCGTCTTTAACTTTTTCCGGACTGCCAGCAGCCATAATGCGCTTAAATCCGCCCCACATCACCATTACTACGGCAATGACTGCTAAAGCGGCTACAAAAAATTTATAAAATACAGCCAAATATCCGGGGAAACCGCCAACAATACCGGGCAGACAATTACCCTTACCAGCTTTAGCGCAAATTTCATCACCGCCTTCTGTACAATCAAGAGGCTCTTGGCCTAAAGAATAAACTGAACAAAACCTTTTGGTGAATCCGGGTATAGCTGTATTTACCGGCAAAGAAGGATGCTTGGCAAAACACCTAGCCAGCTTTACACCCTCATTAGTTGACCGGCAATAATCAACACTCCATCTGTCAGGCTGGCCATTGTTATAATTATCTTGCCATTCCTTACTGTCAGCCCATAAACCATTAACCGCTCGACATTCTTCTTTATTCCAGCATCTTTTTTGAACTTGTATTTGACTGCTGGGCGGCTCGGGCACATCTTGTTTTTTTGTTTGAGTTGTTGGCTGTGTTAGCTGCTCAGGAGGTGTTTTACAGCAACAAATTTGCGTACCCGGTGGTTTCGGGCTACTAATACAAAAAATATCTGGGGCATAATTTGTATAACCCTGCGGATCTACTGCACAACTAAAACCTTCCCTCCAAAAGCAATTTTGCGCCTCAACCTTATTTACTAAAACAATCAAATAAACCAATAAAATTAAGGGTAGAATGAAAAATATTTTTCTAGAAAACAGCATTATTTTATAGTATCAAATACTAAAATAAAAATAACATTAAATTATACACCTGCCCTGATAAATTAACATAATCAATATTTAATATTTATTAATTTGGACATTTTCCGATGGCCTTAACAATAAGTTTAATTATAGTAACTGGAATAAACAATGGTGATTTTTGAGCATCATCTAGAAAACCGCAAATTTCGTTGACTGATTCTACGAGTAATAAAACCAAACCAATAATACAAAATAAAATAAAAATAATAACTAAATCTAAAAAGACAGTAATGGCTTTTTCCAAAGTAGTTTGTTTCCACCATGGTATAAATAAAGGAAATATAAATAATTCCATATTAGCCCAAAACAGAAAAACCCAAACTGAAAATAAAATATCACCAAGAGATGTGAAGGTTAAAGAAATGCCTTTTATTGCCCAACCAATTCTTTTTAATTGTTTTAATTTTTTGGCTAATCGTAACGCATTTTCATTTTCTGACTGCATTTCTGATTTTATCTTCTGTACTGTTTTTATTTCTTTAGCTTTTTTAGTCATAGCACGCTCCTCTTGCCAAGCTGCTTTAGCAGCGCGCATAGCTTGGGTTCCTCTTAAAACTGCAGCAGTAATGGCTGGGGCTGGCATAAGTTTAAGTCAAAAGCAAAAAGTTAAATCTCAAAACTAAAAATAATTTTTACATTTTAATATTAACTACTGCCACTCAGCTTTATCTACCAACCAATTGTCACCCTGTTTAAGCATAACCAATCTAATATCCTGATAGCGCAACTGTGGCTCGCCTTGATGACTAAATAATTCTTCTCTTTGAGTAGATACCATAATTACAGCTGAGCTCTCGGTTTGGCTTTGGATTTCTGCTGTTAAGGCCCTAGTAGTAACACCATAAAAACCAGCGGCTGGAACGGCTGAAGTTATAGTAGCAGTTACAACACTTTTAAAACTAGGAGTAAATAAATGCTCTATAGCTTTAATATTCTGATAAGGTGCGTCGGTGGAAAAACTGCCGTATATTTCGGCAAACCGCAAAGCTTCATTCTTGATATTTGTTTGGGCAACCGCCTGCGGTGTTAAGGGTTGTTTTTCGCTAACTGGTGCTTGCCAAGGCTGAAGCTCAACTGGTGTAGTCACAACATTCTCTATTGATGGTACTGGTTCAGATACTGAAACTGGAGGCTGTCTGGTAAGCCACCAAATTACTAAGCCACTCAAAACTAAAGTTAAAGCAACAATAAAAATTATAATTTTCTTGGACATAATTAAATAATGATTGAAAAATTAAGGTTTGAATGTTTCATACTATTTATTTATGATTCGCTAGTCTTGATTCATTATTTATAATATTAACCTATATTTAGCTCTTGCAAACTCGCTTCAAACTCTTTCTTCGCTCGCTCTATTTCCAACAATTGCCTAGGATCAGAGGTTATAAGCTGATCCTCGGTATAGCTGGCTACTACTTTAATGGCAGCATGTTTAGAACCGGCAAAAAATATTCCTTCTCCCACACCGCATTCCAATAATAAATATTTTTCGCCTTCTGTAAGTAAAAAGGTCTGTACAACCTTATCTATTCCAGCTGGCGATTGTTTAAGTAATAATTGCAAACTAGAATTGGTAACTATAGCCTGACCGTAAGGCGAGGTTAAAAAATCATTGACATCTTGAGTAATGGTTGTAACACCCAAATAATATTTACGGCAGCGTTTAACTAGGGCAAAAATAAATTTAGCACTATCCTCGTTCTGCATCAGCCACCACGCCTCATCAATCACCAAAATTCTTTTTTTCATTTCGCTTCGCACCACATTCCAAATGTAGTTAACAATAGTATAAATAGCGATGGGCCTAAGCTCATCTTCCAAATCTCTAACCGAAAAAACAATCAACTGATTTCTAACATCTACATTAGTTGGACTGTTAAATAATCCGGCAAAAGTTCCTTGGGTATATTTTTTTAAACGCAGAACCAAATCTTCCCCCCCTTGCATTCCGGCTAAGACTTCCTCAAAATCAGCCATTACCGGCGGCTCAATTTTGGTAAGATCGGAATTAGCTGTAATATCTTTTTTGGCATAAGTTTCTAATAAAGCCCTGTCAATTATAGAATCTTCCTGATGCGTTAATTGACCAAGCATAAGACGCATTAAACCTTTAAGGGTAATAACTGCCGAACGAATAATATCACTAACCTGAACCTCGCCTATAGGACGCGGCAAATCGAAAGGATTAATTTTAGCTTCGGAATTAAGGGAAATATTAATGTAAGCCCCGCCAACTGCTTCACACAAGTGCTTATATTCCATTTCCGGATCAATTATTATTACATCAGTACCCATCATCATGGAACGAAGCACCTCTAATTTAATGGCATAACTTTTACCAGCGCCAGAGGTAGCAAAAACACAGGAATTGGCATTCTGAAGGCTAAAACGATCAAAAAGTATCAGAGAATTATTGTGACGATTAATGCCGTATAATATGCCGTTATCAGAAGTCAGCTCTGAAGAAATAAAAGGGAAAGAAGACGCTATCGGCGAAGTATTCATGTTGAAATAAATTTGAAGTTCATCATTACCTAATGGCAAAGTTGAATTGAATCCTTGTTCCCCCTGCCATAAAGCCCGACGCGAATAAACTAGCTTAGAACCAAAAATTGATTCCACTTGCTCGGTTAGTTTATCAAGTTCTTTTTTATCGTGAGCATAAAGAGTAACATAAAGAGCGTACTGGAAGAACTTTTCTGTGCCTTGAGTTAAATCGTCTCGTAGTTTTTCAATATCCCTTAAAGCAGTTTCGCGAATTGGGTCGCGAGGCGCACCCTTATCGTGATCAGCCACTATTTGCGCCTCTAAAGCACCAACTTTATTACGCAACTGTTTTAGTATAATTTCCGAAGGTACTACATAAAAAAACATGCTAATGTCCAACGTAGCATTTAAATTAACTATAGGAGCAAACCATCCCACGGAAATATAACGAGGATAAACCAAAACAAACAATGTACGCAACCAAAGACCATTCAGTTCCACATGATCAGGTAGTACCCTAAAAGCCGACGGAGCTATAAGCTCACGCACACGTACCGAACCTTCACGCAATATCTTTTCAGCTTCCAATAATTCCTTTTCGGAATAAGTTTCGGTTGTTTGAAATTTTGCGGCTGCCGCTTGTTCGGCCTGTTTTAGCTCTTTTTTGATTTTTCTGGTAAAAAAAGCCATATTATTTTTTATTCTTAACTTCTTCTTCGTTACTTAGGGGTGATAATGGTTCTACTTGTAATTTTCCCAATTCAACTAAAGGCTGATTTTCCCTTAATTCAGGATTATATGAATTATAATAAAGTTCAATTAAACCTTGGGTATCAAGCCTAACTGCTGACAAACCAATAGAAGCTAAGCCCGACATTAAAAATTCCAAACGTTTGCCCAAAGCTTCTGCGTAACGTTCAAACTGTTCACGGGTAAGCTTAATTGTGCCGGCGGCTGCTAAAATAGAAGATAAACGCTGCCAAAAATTTCTACGATTATCAGACTTCGGGTTATACGGAGCTACTACATAAAAACGTTTAGTCATTATTTCGCCTATTGATATTAACTCTTTAATGTAATCAAGATAATCGGCAATTTGCACACGCAGCAGTTCATTGGTTTGTTGTTTTTCCATTATTTTCAACTTTTCTAAATAGCTATCTATATTCAACTTACGCGATTGTATAACTATTTGCAAAGGAAAATCAATGGAATTAAGAAATTGCATATAAGCCTGAATGGTGGCATTTTGTTCATCTTCACTTTTTAGGGCAAAATTTACTGATGAACAAAGCAAAACTCCTCTTAAGGTACCATCGCGCATTATCACACAATCATCTCTGATTTCGGAAATATCCAAAAAACTAACAGTTGAGGTTCCTATTTTATTCTTGGCCATTTTATTTCTTGAGGACACAGTAAGTAAAATTAAAAATTAGAAATATATTTTCATTATTTTTCATTTTCAATCTTCTTCTGGTTTATATACGCCACCGGTATCTACCACTAATGATAATTCCTGAAGGCGTGAGTGGTGTAAAGCTGGTTTAATGGGTATTTCTTTATCTTTATGCGTAGGTATAGGTTGATGAAGAGCTTGTTTAAGTTCATATAGTTGTATATTTCTTTGCCAGGTTCTAATTTTAGGTCGATTAATAGTAGTAATAAAATTAATCAGAAAAAAATGAAAAGGCATACCGTTAACTTTAAAAAAAGCAAATAAGACTACTAAAAAGGCGGTTATTAAAGCTTCAAAAACAAACAAACTAAAGTCAGCCAAACGAAACTCAAGAAAAATGAAAAAACCACCTACCATCATAATTATAAATTGCCGCACGGTTAAGGGTCCAATTATTTTATCTTCTACGTCTATAAATTGTGGTACTACAAATTGTTGCATAAAATAAATTAATAATTAAAATCTAAGTTTGGCGTTAAAATCGGCAATGGCATTAAATTCTTCTTCTGTTAAAACAGAATCTCCTTGTGCCTGATGAGCCCCAACAATGACACCAATAGTTTTACCCTGCTCAATACTTTCCCTGCCTAAACGCAAATATTGTTGATACACAACCGATGATTTCCAAGCCCGCACAGCCTCCACTCGCCGGGTTATAGAATTTTCACCCAATAAATCTATTTTGCCTTTTATTTTACTTAAAGCTTCCTGCGGAGTAGAACCTAATCGCCTGAAATCAACTAAACTTAAGGTTCTTAATTCTTCCAAAGGTCCTACCACCTTAGGTGGCGCTTTAACATCTACCAATTGTGGTTTAGGCGACAAAACAGGACGATCAGCGGTAATAGTTTCAGAAGATTGATTTTCTATTTCTTTAAGAATTTGCTCGCGCCATTGTTGTCTGGTGTTTTCTGTATTAGTAATTGGTCTAGGGGGTATTACTTTTACTGCTTCTGGCCTTGGCAAGTTCTCAGTTTGTGGTTCCGGTATTGGCAATTGCTGATTCTTTCTTTTTTCTTCAAATTCTCGCTTGGCTGCCTCTATAATTTCCTGAACTTGTTCAGTTTTTTCCTCATTCATGCCTAAACCGCCATCTTCTATGGCCCGACTTAAAACCTCCGCTACTTCCAACGAGCCACGCACGTCTTTAAGGCGGGAAACCATCAGTTGAATAAAACGTCGTTTATTAACATCATCGCGAAAAATCAAATTCTTTTTTTCTATTACCTCATCAATAAATGCTCTAATTTGTTTTTCCAAAATAATCTTTTCTTCTACGTTTTTAATTTTACCGCGATGCTTATCCACCTCTTTCTCGTCTTCAAGATTAAAAACCAAGGCTGGTTTGTCGCTTTTGATGGCTTGGGGAGTACTATGAATTATAGATAATTCATTAACTGGCAACGCCTCTTTAATTGATGAGGTATCAACTTTTTTAATCAAAGTATACTTTTTATCATCTGATTTAATAGATGAATTTGTTTCTCTGGTTTCATTTATTGTTTCTAAAGCCAACTGTTCAATCTTTTCTGGCTTAGTAATATTTGACTCTTGATCTTGATCGATGGTTAATTCATTTTCTACTATAGTTGCTTTATCAAAATTTTCAGGACTATATTCCTCTAAATATTCTTCAATATTTTGCCAAAAATTTTGAAATTCATTATATTCTGTTTGACTTCGCAATAATCCATCATACCAACCAAGTATTTTCAAATACTTAGCCTTAGCTGGTTCAGCAAGTTTTAATTCATTAACAAATTGTAACCTCTCAAAACCAGCTCGTTCTGATTTGGTGCTACTGGTTCGATAATTGAAAATTAATTTACCAACCGTTATTTGAGTATCTTTCAAAATTACTTCGCTTTTCTCTAAAGCAATCGCGCACACCGCAAACAAGTTATCGGGATATCTACTATATGTAGGTACTTCGCCATCATGAAGCTTAAACCAACTAACGCTATGTATAATCACCTCCAGCTCTTTGATTAAATCAATATCGTGTTCTATTAACCAGTCAATATTTTTTGTAACAAATTCTAACACCTTTTCTGAACGTAAATCCCACAACGGATTATCTTTGGCCAAATCATTTAACCAATAAAAATCTTTTAAAAAGGACCTAATTTTTTCTAATAATATATACCAAACATACCATAATTGTTTTAAGCTAACTATTAATTCATTAACTAGGTTCAAGACTTTATCATCAAATTCAACTGGTAAATAAGGCAAGAGATTACGAACTCTACTTAGATAATCGGGCGGTAAAATTGGTTGCTCCAAGTTCATCACTAATAGAGGCGGTAATTCTCTATTTAACATCTTAGCGGCATTAGTTCTAATATCAATATTTGCAATCAATTCATCAAGTTTAATTTTATTTTCCTTCACAAATTGATAAGAAGAAATCAAGCGTTGCTTAAATTCTTGCAACGATTGACCTGTCGTACCAGAAAAAACCCCCTGCAATACAGTAGATAACTGCTCGGCTCTATTGCCAAAAAAAATCAAATTTTTAGGACTGGTTGGCAAATGGCCTAACCAAAACAATGAATCCTTTATAATATTAACAAAATTGCTATTGTTTTTTTCTCCAAAAGATTCAGCTATTAATAGAGGTTCTATTTCTCCAAATATTGGTCTGGTTAAACCTGCCACATAAAATATCTCATTATCAACTAATTTCTCCACCGAAGAAGGAAAATCTATATTCAATAAACCAGTCTTAAACCAACGACTATTACGCACTACAGCAACGGCATAAAATTCATTAAGAGCAATTTCTTCATTTATAGGCGCACTTTTCCATAATGTCTGAATAAATTTCAGAACTTCCTCCTTATCCTGATTTTTTAAATCAGCCCACCAAGCTTGAATTTGTTGCTTTCTAGTTAAAGCTAATTCCCACGCCTGTTCATGAGCTAAAGCAGCAATTTCTGAAGCAAACGAATCTCCTGAATTCAGACACCAAACAGCTTCAGCCTTAGATAATACTTCAGCTAAAGTATTCTTTTCATCTTCGGTAAATCGCTCGGGTATGGCGATACTGGCAGTTATCATTGGAGCTAAAATATTGAGTTCATTTTTGCTAATATACATCCTCATTCCACTCCACCCCAAAACAGTAAATGGTAAAATTAAACGAATTTCCTGTCTACCCATTTCAGCTTGTAATCGCGCCCCCAAACACCCCCTCAAAATATCAATATCAAAACGACTAACTTTATCGGGCAAGCGATTAAACAAAGTATCTGCCAAATTTAAAAATTCAGTAACAGTTAAATAATCTCCCGGTTGGGCAAGATATTTTTGATTATCCGGGTAGCCTAAACCAAACTGTTCAAACAATAATAATGTGGATATTAACTTACTATTAGACCTACTAGTTAATGGCATAGTTAAATATTTTTAATTTAATCTGGATCTAGTAGCTGCAATCTTAAATACATTATTTAAAGATGCATAAATTATCGAACTATCAAATTTAGTAATGCGATCAATAATTTTTTCATAACCAACTACACTGCCGCCGCTAGCTTTAGTTTTCATTAAATCTATAAGCTTTCCCAGAGCCTCTTCCATTAGCCCAACTTTACGAGGTGATTGTGTGGCTCGGAATGAATCTAATCCCTGAAAAGCTGTTTTAAATATTTGAAATAATTGTCTGTCATCAGTTATTACCCTACCTGTTTCTTTATCCCTTACAGAACCGTCTTTATCTATTGTCAAATCTTGTGCTTTAAGAGAAGTAATTAGTCGCTCTATTCCATCCGCTAAATGAGCCATTACTAAATCTGTATCACTTAAATTGGCAAGCGACATATCCTCCAACGCCCGAACACCGATGCGTCTGGTTCTATAACGCTGTTCATCTTCATCAAATATTTTTTTATTTACCAGTGCTGGGGTATTTTTATCTGTAACTACTCTCGGTTTATCTTGAGGAATTAAATTAGGATTAGTATTCAAAAATTGCTCACGAAAATCACCTAAATCTTTATCTTCATAAACATCATTATTCTCAACTGTTACTTTTTGCTTAGCTTGACTAGCTACTTCATTCATTAAATCATCCCAAAACTTAACTTGTATATCCCTGGCTTCTTTATTAAGGCTAGCCTCTTTATTTTCTAAATTTTTTATATCATCCTCATTTTTCTTGTAATCAGGTGGTAATCTGCTCTCGGCTCTATTGTATAAATTCCTTAATTCTTGTTCCGTACTTCTGGCAGAATCTGCTTTATTCTTAACTTTCTGTGATTCACTATTATATGCACTTTGCAAATTTAATATCTGAGCCTCCGCTTTCGCAATCTGATTAGCTGCCGCATTTCTTTCTGTCTGACTTTTTCCAGGGTCATTGGCAATAATCTTAAAATGACTAATAATATCGGATAAATGTTTAAGGTTAGCATTAAGTTCCTGAGTAGCCTTACCGTTTGGCGAGTACATCTGTTCTTCCTCTTCTGCTGATTCTCTTTCTTTTTGCGCAAGATTTAATTGGGCGCTAAGTTCATTATAATTATATTTATTACCCCTACTATCTGTTTCAACAATATTATTTGCTATATTCTTATTTTTTTCTTTTAATTCTTTAGCTTCCAGGCCAGCTAACTCGGCTTGCTCTCGTAATTCTTTAGCTTTTTTAGGTAACCTATCCTGAGTCTTGCTGGCCAATTGAGTCATATATAATCCTCTGGCACGACTCTTCTCGCCAAGAGGGATAGCCTTTCTTATGGTTGGAAAAAAATTTTTAATTTTTTCCCAGCCTTTCTTTTCCTCAATTGGTTTAATTTTTTTATGAAACATCTCTGCTCTCTTCATAGCTGTTTCCTCACTCACATAAGCTAAGTCTTTGGTTAATTCTTGATTTCGTAGAGCTCTTCTTTTTCTTAATTTACCTTCCCATTTAGCACCTAATCCGCCAACCACAGGCATTTTGGCCATTGCTGTAGCTACAGCAATCCCCCCGCCATAACCAAGTCTCTGGGCATAAGAAGACCGAGCTAAACCCTTAGCCGCCATCAATGGTGATTTAGCAATGGCTGTGCCAGCATTTTGAATTTTATTAGAAGCGGCTGCGGCCAGCTTACCACCAGCTACTCCTAATTGCTGTGTCATCCAAAGTCCGCCCATTAGAAGCATAATATTAATAATAAAAGAAAGCAGAACCTCAGATTGACCTATTTGAGTAATACCTACACTAGGTATCGACGATAAACCAGTTTCAGATTCCCTTGCTTTAAAATCAGACCCCAAAGTTGAAGATGTTTGCATTACTGCTAATGATAACCACAAGAAAAATGCCAAAATAGGTCCGGTGGAGGCATATTTACCAAAATAATCCCACCACATACTGGAATATTTTTTAGCCTCTCCCGGAAAAGCCGCTAAGGCATAGGCAATGGGTGAAATTATTATCAAAAACCAAAGAGCAATAATGCGCAGCAAAAAAACTATAAGATATACGCCTACCACTACGCAGGTAATAGTAATAGTCGCCAAGGCTAAAGCGGCGGCAATTAAATATTCAGTAGAGGTTAATCCTTGAACGGCTTGGCCTGAGGTGTTAGATTTGGTAGATAAAGTAAACATTTCTTTTATGCCAAAACCATTTATAAAATTACCCGAAGCTGCCTCTTTAAAACCATTTACAAAAGTAAGCATTATTACCTGCGCAATATCAATGAAAAATCCGGCTATCATTTTAGAAAAATTTATAAGCACTGCCATTATTAATAATTTGCCTAAGATTCTCTTATATTGATATTCCTCAATTCTAAAAACGCTACCAAAAGAAATTAACAGTAAAATTACAATAAAAAACATATTGCACACATCGCGTACTATTTTCCACCCCTTAACCACTGCCGGTGCATCTATAAAATTATTAAACTGCACAATATCCACCAATAAACCAATCATTAATATGGCCAATTGACCTATGAGCGAAGCAATGCTAAGTAATAAGCTGGCTATTAAATTTAAAAACCAATCAAATTGAGCAAACACTAAATTGGGTAACAGCAAACCAGTCGCTGTAATAAAAACAAACACGTTAAACGCCTGACCTTTAAAAGGCAGGCGTTGACTGCTGAATATCTGAAGCGGCTTTTGCATATCTAAACCTTATATTTAATTAAATTTTATCACAAAAAATCTTAAAAATATACATTTATTATATCATAAAAGTTTTATTTATGCAACTATTAAATTTAATTACTTAATTTGTTGTTGTAAATTAAAACTAAACAATTCTTACTTATACTTATAAAAAAATTATTCTTGAATTTAAAAACAAATCCAGTTCTTTTTTATAAACCAAAGAACTGGATCTATAACTAATCAATTTTATTCACTAATCTTCAATATTTGCAATACTACAAGCGTCTAGTGGGCTTACTACTTGTAAATTAAATGTTCTGGTAACCGGCGCGGGCGGAGTATTGTTAGTAGTATTACTAAAACTAATAGTAGCAGTATAATTACCCGGTGATAAATTATTAACTTGTGAATTTAATACTGCATTTACTACCCTGCTACCGCCAGGCCCTATAGTGCCTGAGTTTGGAGTTACCGTAAGCCATGGTTGTGAAGAAGAAGCTGTCCAGCTCATTGTGGCTGTACCTTTATTAATAACAGTATAAGTACGGCCGGAGGGTGTAAATGGTCCGCCTTGGCGGCCGCAAGAATTAACAACAGAACCTGGAGAAATAGTCATCGGCCCGGCCACATAAGTGCCAATACCTCCGGGCGGCGCTGAAACGTTAATTGTGCCGCCGTATTTAATCCAACTCGAATCATTATTAAAACCACATCGCCAACCACCAACCGCACACCATTCCCAGTTATCGGACACGAAAATTTTGGGCTTATAATTTCCCGGAATAGTGTACACGTGCGTATAAGTAAAGTAACCTTTTTGCATTCCAGAATCATCAACACAAGCGCTTGGAGTATCGCCCCAGTTATATGATGGATTTTTTTCACCGTTTGGCAAGGTTGGTTTAGCACATCTAAACTTATGATTTTTATAAGCTCCCAAAGCACCAGAAACAGGAGAACCATCGCCCCAATCAACATATACTCCACGCAAAGGCATTTGCTCGCCATTGGCGTTGTAAGCATAAAAAGCCAAAGTAATAGCTTCGGAAGTTTTTATTTCTAAATTACTATCAACCGGCCTAGCTAAACCATCATAAATCACTGTGAACTTATTGGCATCTCCCTCTCCAAGCGGAATCATACCAACGCTAAAATTAACTGCCCGCACTGTCGGTGCTGAACCTAACGTTTCACTCTCATCTATTAATCCACTCTGCTGAATCCAACCAGAATTTCCAAAACTATACAAACCATACTCAGCTGCAAATATTTCACGCACGCGATCCCTGCCTATACCTAATGGAATATTGGCCATGCTACGATAATTTTGACATATACCACCACCGCCACAATCAGCATTGGTTATGCATTGTTTGTTAGAATCAGTGCTACAACTGCCGCTGAAATAACCAGTACAAATACCGTTTTGTGTATTTCCATCATTACAGTCACTAGATTGGCTACAGAAATGACCAAATTTAGTATCAGGCCAAATACACATTCCCGGAGGACTATCGCCGCCACCACATATACCATTTACACAGGCAAAGGGGGAGGTTGTACTCTGATAATTATTTTGATTATTAGCTAAAGATTTATCACTTACTATAAAATATTCATTGCCTTGGGGGGCCGAGGTTAATGACATCCTACCATATGGCCTATTAATACGAATAGAAGAGAAATTTGTTTCATTTGGCCGCGGAATATAAAAATCAGTTCTTCGCAATACTCTATCTGTCCAGGCTTTGTTATTTATAGCAGTTGCAGACTGAACTATCTCATTACAAGTTTCGGTTAGATAATAATACAACTGGTAAGAAACCCCACCTTTTCCCTCAGCACCATGATTCAAATAAGCTGAAATAGCATGAAGTTTGTGGTCGCTCTTGTTGAAAATCAGCAAAACTCTAGTATATTGCGGAGATCCTCTATCACAAGGTGGTTCCCCTTCTAATATGTAGAAATTGTAATCACTTGAACTATAACCGGGGACTGAACCATTCCATGGTTTAAAGTAACCACTTGCCCAATTATCGTCAGTTATACAATAAGGGCCATACCACTCCACATCTTGTAGTTTAATTGAAACCTTCTGATTACCTTGAGTATCTACAAAACGAATTAAAGCCCGCTCGTCAATCTGCCGATCTAATGAACCGGGAGGTAAAGAATAAATTTCCCCCTGCTTAACTGGAGGAATTGCCCAACCATATGTTGAATCAGCACAGAAAAAAATATTATCAGTAGGATTAGCTACTATTCCAGAGCAGTCACCGCCACCCTGCCCTCCTTCAAAATAAATATGCGATTGTATTTTATATACCGATGTCAAAGAACCCCGACCTGAACTAGTTTTACCAAGATCTTTATACCCTCTAGCTTCACTACAATAAAATGTTGCTCCACCTGTATACCCAGCCTCAGGCGAGTATTCATATACTGATATTTCACCACTAGCCACATCAATCGGCAACCAAGTAAGGCAGGCTTGATCCAGATCATTACCGGCATTTATTAGGCGGGAGTGGTCTTTTTCCACACACTACCCGCGCAGACCAATGTGGGTATCCTGCCGGCGCAAACGGGTAAGAATAGGCGAACCATCAGAATTAACATCTACAGCATAAGCTGAAGCAATCTGTGAAGGCTGAAGACTATAAAACAGATTATCGCCGTTAGCATAA
>CALFUV010000012.1 GCA_937929825.1 uncultured Patescibacteria group bacterium | reverse complement strand
GGAAGTAGTGATGCTTGTTAACAACGAGTATCAGCCGGCAGGAACTTATGAAGCTTCCTTTAACGCTTCTCAGCTTCCCAGTGGCACCTATTTCTATAGGCTAGTAGCAGGTTCTTACCTTGAAACAAAAAAAATGATTCTCTTAAAATAAAACTCTCCTACCAAAATATCACTTCAAATTTCCTCTCAGCGCGAGAAGAGCCCCCACTGCTTCTCGCGCCTTTATTTATATTTTTAAGCTATCACCTTAGCTGGTGTGTTGGTTATAGGGAGTATTCTTTATTCTATATGTTAAGTTATAAAAACTTTCTTTTTATTTTACCTTTAAGAAGCAGTTTGTTTACTTGACTCAGATTATTTTTTAGCTTAAGATGGCGTAAAACAAAACTAAAATAAATAAAAAAGAAAGGATAAAAAATGAGATCTTCACAATCTAAAAATAGTTTTGCAAGCTCTTATGGCATTAGGCACTTGGCTATAGCTTTTATTTTAGTTACCATTATTACCGTCTTGCCTTTTGGGGTGATTAATGCGGTTATAGAATCATTAAATTTAAGCACAGCACTAACTATTGTTTGGTTGGTAATAGCCTTTTTAGTTATTATGCGTTTGGCTTTAAAGCCAGAGGCGAGCAAGGTCTGGCAATATAGTCTTAGCCAATTAGCGGTTGTTGGAACAATAATATCATTAGGCGGTTTTATTTGGATTAGTATAGGTTTTTTAATAACAGCTTTTGGTTTTGGACTAGTTACTGTTATATTATTTTATTTTAATCTTGGTGATAAAGATTTACGCAGATTACATAAATCTTATGTGCCTATTCACTTATTATCAGCCATAGTAGCCTTTGGGCTAATTTATTTCAAATGTAATTAAAATTAGGCGCTTTAGGGCAAAAACCCAAGGCGCTTTTATTGACATTAATTATTTTTTAAGCTAAACTCGGGGCGAAAAAAATATATAAAATATAATAATAAGGAGTAAAAATGGATCTTAAAATACAAGCTAGCTACCTTGGCTTGTTATGCTTAACAAAAGCCTGGGCTTTTTCTTTGGCAATAATTATTATAACTTTTATAGTTTTAACAGAATTATTGATCAAAGAATATGCTATATTTTTTTCATGGCTGGCGATAATCTTATTAGCAGTTATAGCTGTTATTTTGATGATTAAATCAGACACTGCGTCAAGCTTAGATTTTTGGGATTATAATTTATCTTTTTTCTCTATAGCGGCAGCAATTTATGCTTTAATTGGTATGATAAGTATTAGTAGTTGGTATATCCCAATATTTATTATTTGCTGTTTGGCAGCTATAATTTTGCAATTTCTGTATTTGTATAATATGGAAAATATCCAGATAAAAACAAGATATTTATTTTTGCAAATATTGAATTTAATAATCATTAGCTTAATTGCTTGGCTCAGGCTCTAAAATAAAAACGCTCTTAGGTAGCAAGAGCGTTTTTTATTATAAAAAAGCCTCTGGGCAGAAGCCCAGAGGCGGGCGGCACGACAAGTTATGTTAATTTTAGGCGGCAACTTTAGTTAAAGTTTTAAGACAACGGGTGCAAATACGCCAACGTTTACCGCCAATTTTTTTTGATTGCAAGTTTAGTTCCTGCCTTCTAAGTGTTTTAATATTGGAGTGGGAGCGTGACGCAGCTTTGTGATAACTGCGGCCGCATTTTTCACAAGAGCGAGCCATAAGTGATTATTTGTGCTAATATACTAATATGTTTATAATGGGTAAATTTTAGCAAATATAATAAATCTGTCAAGAAATGGAAAACACTATTCAACTTTTATTTTTTATTTTAGTTATAATTCCTTCAGCAATTTTGCATGAGTGGGCTCATGGTTATGCGGCTGATCGTTTGGGGGATCCCACACCCAGAATGGCCGGGCGCTTGACTATTAACCCAGTACCACATATTGATCCTTGGGGTACACTACTGCTCCCTTTTTTACTTTTCTTTTTAACCAGTGGATCGTTTATTTTTGCTTATGCCAAACCGGTGCCTTTTAATCCATTAGCTTTACGCTTACACAAATACGGTTCGGCTATAGTTGGCGCGGCTGGCCCGGCTGCTAATTTAATACTGGCCTTTGGCTTGGGGGCGCTGATACGATTATTAGACCCTTCCAGTTTTACTTTTTTTCTTTCCATAGTGGTGTATGCTAATATTTTGCTGGCAGTTTTTAATTTAGTGCCGATTCCGCCGCTTGATGGCCATCATATATTATATTCATTTTTGCCTGACAGATTTTATGCTTTTAAGGTTTGGTTGCAGCGCTATGGTTTTTTTATTTTGATTGTTTTCCTGATATTCTTTTTTCAAACTTTGCGGCCGGTAATGAGCTGGCTTTTTGCCTTAGCTACCGGCCAAGGGTTTTTTTGAAATTATTATAGATCTTAGAATCCCTTGACAGGTTAGGTAAAGGTTGTTACACTCTGACGCGGAAGGGCAAGCTATTTTTTTATACTCTAAAATTATTTTTATAAATAATTAATGCCTACAATTAACCAATTAGTGCGCCGTGGTCGTAAAAACACGAGGGCAAAATCTAAAACTCCAGCCCTAGAGCCGGTTTTAAATACTCTAAAACGGCAACGGACCAATTTACCTAAAAGCAGTCCTTTTAAGAGGGGTGTTTGTTTAAAAGTTACCACTATGACTCCTAAAAAGCCGAATTCGGCTTTGCGGAAAATAGCCCGTGTGAGATTATCTAATGGTATGGAGGTAACAGCTTATATTCCGGGTATTGGTCATAATTTACAGGAACATTCCATAGTTATGATTAGAGGTGGCCGGGTAAAGGATTTACCGGGAGTTAGGTATCACATTGTGAGAGGGGTTTATGATACCACTGGTGTTAGTGAGCGTAAACAAGGCCGCTCTCTTTATGGTGTAAAGAAACCTAAATAATATGCGTGGAAAAAAACAAGCACCTAAAAGAGTAATTTTGCCAGATGACAAATATCAGAGCGTAGTAGTGGCTAAATTTATTAATAAAATAATGGAGCGCGGCAAAAAAACTGTGGCTCAGAAAATTTTGTATAAGTCTTTTGATATTATTCACAGTAAAACTAAACAAGAACCATTGTTTGTTTTTGAAACAGCTTTAAAAAATGTGTCGCCGCAAGTTGAAGTTAAGTCAAGACGTGTAGGCGGTGCTAATTATCAGGTGCCGGTGGAAGTGCGCGGGGATCGTAAACAAGCTTTGGCAATGCGCTGGTTGATTGAAGCGGCTAAGGCGAAAAAAGGTCGCCCTATGCATCAAAAATTAGCAGAAGAATTGATGTTAGCCGCTAAAAATGAAGGCGAGGCTATTAAGAAAAAGCAGGATGTGCATCGTATGGCCGAGGCTAATCGCGCTTTTGCTCATTTTGCCTAAATTTAAGAATAAGGATTGGGAATTACGAATTAAACATGATGACTATTTTTAATTCATAATTCTTTATTCGTGATTCTTTTTTATTTATGCCTAGAGAATATAGTTTAGAAAAAATCAGAAATATCGGTATTATTGCTCACATTGATGCCGGTAAAACCACTGTTTCCGAGCGTGTTTTATTTTACACCGGTAAAAAACATAAGATCGGCGAAGTGCACGAGGGCGAGGCTACTATGGACTGGATGGAGCAGGAGCGCGAACGTGGTATTACCATTACTGCCGCCGCTACCACTTGTTTTTGGAAAGATCATCGCATTAATTTAATTGATACTCCAGGGCATATTGATTTTACCGTGGAGGTAAAGCGCTCTTTACGTGTGTTGGATGGAGGTGTAGTTGTTTTTGATGGTGTGGCTGGCGTGGAGCCGCAGTCTGAAACTAATTGGCGTTATGCTGATGATTATAAAGTTCCGAGAATTTGTTTTATTAATAAAATGGATAGAATGGGTGCGGATTTTTACGCTGATATAGCTTCCATTCATGAACGTTTAACCAAACGGGCTTATGCTGTACAGTTGCCTATTGGCTCGGCAGAAACCTTTAAAGGAATTATTGATTTATTAGAAAGGAAGGCGCGGGTTTATCAGGATGAGCTTGGGCAAAAATGGGAAGATGTGGAAGTACCAGAGGATATGAAAGAAAAAGTTGAGGAGTATAGGCATATTTTAGTGGAAGCTATTGCTGAGCATGATGAAAAATTATTACAAATGTATTTGGAAGGACAGGAGATTCCTGTTCCTGATCTAAAGCGAGTTTTAAGACAAGCTTGTCTTGCCAACGAATTGGTGCCTGTTTTTTGCGGCAGTGCTTTAAAAAATAAAGGCATACAATTTTTGCTGGATGGCGTGGTGGATTATTTACCCAGCCCTTTGGATGTTAAAGCAGTTATCGGCACTGATCCCAAAACCGGCGAAACAGTGGAAAGAAAACCATCAGACAGTGAGCCTTTCTGCGCTTTGGCTTTTAAAATAGCTTCTGATCCTTTTGTAGGCAAACTGGCTTTTTTCCGGGTTTATTCTGGTACTGTTAAAGCCGGTTCTTATATTTATAATTCATCTTCCGGGGAAAAAGAAAGACTTAGTCGTATTGTTCGTTTGCACGCTAACAGCCGTGAAGATGTAGATGAGGTTTTTGCCGGTGAAATTGCCGCGGCAGTGGGCCTAAAATCAACTTCTACCGGACATACTTTATGCACAGAAAATAATCAGATAATATTGGAATCTATTACTTTCCCTGAGCCGGTTATTTCTTTGGCTATTGAACCAAAAACTAAAGCTGATCAGGAAAAAATGGGCATGGCTTTGCAAAAATTAGCGGAAGAAGATCCAACTTTTCGGATACGTTCCAATGAGGAAACAGGACAGTTAATTATTTGGGGTATGGGTGAGCTGCATTTGGATATTATTGTGGATCGCATGAGGCGCGAATTTAAAGTGGAAGCTAATGTAGGCAAACCCCAAGTGGCTTATAAGGAAACTATTACCAAAATCGCTAAAGCAGAAGGTAAATATATCCGTCAAACTGGCGGCCATGGGCAATATGGTCATTGTTGGCTGCGCGTGGAGCCGCAAACTGAAAAAGGTAAAGGCTTTGAATTTATAGATGAAATTAAAGGCGGAGTAATTCCCAAAGAATTTATTAAACCGATTCAAAAAGGTGTGGAAGAGGCTATGGAGAATGGCGTGCTAGCTGGCTATCCGGTGGTAGATGTTAAAGTTGCGGTGTATGATGGTTCATATCATGATGTAGATTCATCAGAGGCCGCTTTTAAAATAGCTGGCTCTATTGCTTTTCAGACTGCTTTCAAACAAGCTGGTCCGGTAATACTTGAACCTATTATGAAAATTGAAGTTATTACACCAGAAGCCAATATGGGTGATGTAATTGGCGATCTTAATTCTAAACGTGGTCAGATTAAAGAAATGCGCGATCGGGGTGGATTAAAGGTAGTGGATGCCGAGGTGCCTTTAGCTGAAATGTTTGGTTATGCCACAACTTTGCGCTCCATGACTCAAGGTCGCGGTAGTTACACCATGGAATTTGATCATTATGCCCAAGTACCGAGTAATATTGCTGAAGGTATAATTGGTGAAGGCAAGACCATTAGACAAGGTTAAATATGGCGTTAATAGTTGATTTGGAAAGAATTAAAAAGATATTTGCCCGACGAGGTGAAAAGGTAGTGTTAATAATGCCGGAATCAGAACCGGTAGTTTTAGTACCCTTGACTGAATACGAAAATTTAAGTCAGGGTAAATTGCCACTGGGGAAAACTCAACCAGCTGTTCAGGCTAAACCAACCGTTATTCAAAAGCAGGCCCAACCTGATTTACCGGAAATGGTTGATCCTTTGCAGGGGGGACTGGAAGATGATGATCAGTATTTCCCAGAGCCTCTGTAAAAAGTGGGGAAAACTCTGTTAGGTTTTGCCTCTTGCCAAAACCTTTAGCTCGTGATACAGTGAACAAGCTAATTTCAATAATTTAGCTAATTTAAACCTAAAAATTAAGTTAATTTTGCCCTTTAGCCAAAGCACCTGACAGTAAAAATCCTTTAAAAATAAGGATTTTTCAGGTGGATAGAGGCAACAGGGTGAAGGAGTACAATTTCCATGGCAGACAAATTTGATCGTTCTAAACCACACGTTAATGTGGGCACCATTGGTCACGTTGACCACGGCAAAACTACCTTGACCGCAGCTTTGTTGCAGGTTTTAAAAATTGCTGGCTACAAGTCTCAGGATAAAAGTGTAGACCAGATTGATAACGCCCCTGAGGAAAAAGCTCGTGGTATTACTATTAATACAGCTCACGTAGAGTATGAATCAGAAAAGCGTCACTATGCTCACGTGGATTGTCCGGGACATGCTGACTATGTGAAGAACATGATTACCGGTGCAGCCCAGATGGATGGCGCTATTTTGGTGGTTTCGGCGGCTGATGGCCCTATGCCTCAAACCCGGGAACATATTTTGTTAGCTCGTCAAGTGGGCGTGCCTCATATTGTGGTTTTCTTAAATAAAGTTGATATGGTGGATGAAAAAGATTTAGTTGATTTAGTGGAAGAAGAGGTGAGAGATCTTTTGAAAAAATATGATTTTCCAGGCGATAAAACACCAATTATTCGCGGTTCGGCTCTAAAAGCTTTGGAAGCGGCCCAAGCCGGCAAAATTGATGATGAATACGTTAAATCAGTTTTGGAACTGGTAAAGCAGCTGGATGAATTTATTCCTGAACCCGTGCGCGATATTGATAAGCCTTTCTTAATGCCAATTGAGGATATTTTCTCCATTGAAGGTCGCGGTACAGTAGTTACCGGCCGTATTGAACGTGGTATTTTGAAACTTAACGAAGAAGTAGAAATAGTTGGTTTGCGGGAAACACAAAAAACTGTGGTCACCGGTATTGAAATGTTTAATAAGCAGTTGGATGAAGGTCGGGCGGGTGATAATGCTGGTTTGCTACTTCGTGGCTTGAAAAAAGATGATGTGGAACGTGGTCAGGTGGTAGCTAAGCCCGGCTCGGTAACTCCGCATGCTGAATTTGAAGCGGAAATTTATGTACTTTCTAAAGAAGAGGGCGGACGCCATACTCCTTTCTTGAAAGGTTATAAGCCCCAATTTTACATTCGTACCACTGATGTGACCGGTGAGGTTGGTTTGCCTGAGGGTGTGGAAATGGTTATGCCGGGAGACAACGTTAAGATTAATGTAAAACTTATTTCACCAGTGGCTTTGGAAGAAAAAACTCGTTTTGCTATTCGCGAAGGCGGACGCACGGTAGCTTCCGGCGTGGTGAGTAAGATAATTAAGTAAAACATTAAAAATTAATTTCTAGAATAAATCGGGCGCATGACGCAAACTAAAACAGAATCTAAGGTGAAGGTTAATGAAACGCAGACTGAAGAAGAGTCTCGTCCGCGTTTGCGCATTCGCATTAGAGCCTATGATCATAAAATTATAGATCAGGCTGTTAAGACTATTTTAGAAACAGCTTTACGGGCTGGCGCTCAAGTAGTGGGCCCCATACCTTTACCTACGGAAAAATCACGTTATACGGTTATTCGTTCTTCATTTATTGATAAGAATTCCCAAGAGCAGTATGAAATGCGGGTACATAAAAGATTGCTTGATATTCTGGAACCTAATTCTAAAATCATCGATTCTTTGACTAATCTTAATTTACCTGCCGGAGTTGATGTAGAAATAAAAATGTAGTATTGTTACTAACCCTTTTTGACTGATCGTGTACGGCTCCATTTAAAGGAGTACCTGCGATAAATCAAAACATCTGGGTTACAAGGAAATTATTAATTATCTCTTAATTTACTTCCACAAACATTTATGTTCTTAAAAAACCGTTGGCCGATTAAGGCAAGTGTAGAAAAATGGTTGGCGGTTTTTTAATTAAATTATATGCCTAAGTTCATTCTTGCCAAAAAAGTAAATATGTCCCGTACTTTCCAAGCTGATGGCACCGTTGTGCCGGTAACGGTTTTGCAGGCCGGGCCGTGCGTGGTTACTCAAGTGAAAAATGAGTCACGTGATGGTTATCGTGCCGTGCAGTTAGGTTTTGTGGAAACAAAAAAGCCAGCCAACAAACCGCGCGCCGGACATTTAAAACAGATAGGTAAAAATCTGCGATATTTAAAAGAGTTTAGGGTTAAAGAAGGTGAGTATAATGTTGGTCAGGTGATTGATGTTAGTCAATTTGTGCCGGGTGATGTAGTTAATGTTACAGGATTTTCCAAAGGTAAGGGTTTTCAGGGCGTAGTTAAGAGACATGGTTTTCATGGTCATCCTTCATCTCATGGTCATAAAGATCAGGCTCGCATGCCCGGCAGTATTGGAGCCGGTGGTGTGCAGCATGTGCGTAAAGGTATGCGAATGGCTGGGCGTATGGGTAATGAAAAAGTTACTGTTAGTAATTTGACTGTGGTAGCAGTGAATCCTCAAGAAAACGAGCTGGTGGTAAAAGGTGCTGTACCGGGTGCGCGCCATGGTTTATTGTTAGTTAAACAAGCTAAGTAAAAAGTATTTATGAAAAGCATCAGTCAAATAAAAATTTTGAATAATCAAGGTCAGGAAGTAAAAGATTTTTCTTTACCAGACCAATTATTAAAGTTGCCAATAAAACCACAACTAGTTCATCAGGTAGTGGTGGCTTATGCTGCTAACGCTCGAGCTGGTACGGCTCATACCAAAAATCGTGCTGAAGTTTCTGGTGGTGGTAAAAAACCTTGGCGCCAAAAAGGTACTGGTCGGGCCAGACACGGCTCCATACGTTCACCTTTGTGGGTGGGTGGTGGTGTGGTTTTTGGTCCGCGCAATACTCGTAATTATAAACAAAGATTACCCCAGCAATTAAAAAATCAGGCCAAAAAAATGGTTGTGGCTGATTATTTTACTACCGGCCGGGTAGTAGTTATTGAGGAATTTCCTCAAGCTGATAAAACCAAAATTTTTGCCGAATTGATGCGCATTCTTAAAATAAATAACCGTCGAGTTTTGGTTTTATTAACTGAAAAGGAAAAATATTTGCACCGCGCTATGAGAAATTTAGCTGGGGTTGAAATAATGGCCATAAGAGAATTGAATGCTTATGATGGATTGCGCTATCCAAAATGGTTAGTTTCAGTAGCTGGTGCTTCTGAATTAATTAAACAAATTTCTTAAATTTATGGCTTTATTTGGCAAGAAAAATAGCAAACCCAGTTCAGGAGTTATGGGTAAACCAAAGAATCTGTCTTTTAAATTAAAGACGGGAGTTGCTTTGGTGCCGATAGTATCGGAAAAATCTACCCGTTTACAGCAGTCAGGGCAATATATGTTTAAAGCTTTGGGAGTGATTAGTAAAATTGAAGTCAAAAAAGCAATTGAATCCGCTTATGGTGTTAGGGTGCTGGGAGTTAATAGTCTAGGTTTGCCGGGTAAGGTGGTTAGACGTGGTCGGCAAGTTGGCAAACGAAAAGCCAGAAGACATTTAATAGTCCGTTTGGCTCCGGGCGAAACAATTGATACAGCTAAAGTTTTATAATTTTATGCCAGTTATTTTGTATAAACCAACTACTCCGGGCAGGCGTCACGCTGGTGTTTTAAAACCGGAGTTAACAAAAAAGAGACCCGAAAAGAATCTGGTGCGAGGTGCTAAAAAAAGCGGCGGTCGAAATTTTCAGGGTAAGATAACCGTTCGTCATCGTGGCGGTGGGGCTAAGCGTCTTTTAAGAACTGTTGATTTTAAGAGGCATAAATTTGATATTGTGGCACGGGTAGCCGCTTTGGAATACGATCCGGGACGCACTGCTAATTTGGCTTTACTGCATTATATTGATGGAGCTAAGAGTTATATAGTAGCACCTGATGGTTTGAAAGTTGGTGATAAAGTTTTAAGCTCACGTCAGCAAATTGAAATAAAAGTTGGCAATCGTCTGCCCTTAAAGTTTGTGCCAGCTGGTTTACAGGTTCATAATATTGAACTTTCACCCGGTTTTGGCGGGGTGATGGTGCGTTCAGCTGGTTCTTGGGCTACCTTAATGTCTTTAGAGGCCGGTCAGGCCAGACTCAAATTGCCTTCGGGCGAAATTAGGAGTGTGTCGGAAAATTGTTTAGCAACTATTGGTCAGGTTAGTAATGTTGATCATATTAATGTGCGTTTAGGTAAAGCTGGTCGGATGAGGTATTTAGGAATAAAGCCAACTGTTCGCGGTAAAGCTATGAATCCTGTTGATCATCCTCATGGCGGCGGTGAGGGTAATCAGCCGATTGGCCTTAAACATCCCAAAACACCTTGGGGTAAACCAGCTTTGGGCGTGCCAACACGTAAGGCTAATCGCGCTTCTAATCGTTTTATAATATCACGTCGCAAGAGGAGGATTGAATAATATGTCAAGAAGTTTAAAAAAAGGTCCATTTGTGGACGCCAAATTACTTAAAAAGATTTCTGCTCTTAAACCCGGAGATAAAACAGTTATCAAGACGTGGTCACGTGATTCGGTGGTTACGCCGGAAATGGTTGGTTTTACCATAGCGGTTCATAATGGTAAAAATCATTTACCGGTGTTTATTGTTGAAGATATGGTTGGGCATCGTTTAGGTGAATTTGCGCCAACTAGAAAATTTCATAAGCACGGCGGTAAGATGGCCAAAGAGCAAGCTGCCGCTGCCGCCGCTACTAAATAAAATGTATGGAATATAAAGCTAAAATATTATATCTTAGATCTTCGCCACGTAAACTTAAACTGGTTATTGATTTGGTTAGAGGCAAGAAGTTGGACCAGGCTTTATTACAGCTTACCAATTCTCCCAAAATTGTCGCTCGCCCGGTTATTAAGCTGTTGCGTTCTGCCCAAGCTAATGCTAAAAATAATTTTAAATTCACAGGCAGTGATTTATGGGTGAAAAAAATTGAGGTTGGTCAAGGTCCAAGGCTTAAACGCTGGCGTCCGGCAGCTCGCGGGGCAGCTCATCCTATCCATCGCCCCACAGCCCATCTTAAAGTTGTTTTAACAGATACACCTCCTGATAAGAAGTTTACTAAAAAAATTAAGAAATAATTAGTATGGGACAGAAAGTACATCCAAAGATTTTCCGTATCGGCATCATTTATACCTGGAAGTCGCGTTGGTTTTCTGATCGCGCCTATCGTGATCAATTGCAGTCAGACATTAGACTTAGAAGATGGTTAAAAAAGAAATTACGCGGGTCATCAGTAGCGGCAATAGAAATAGAGCGTGGCGCCTCCAGTTTGACTGTGAATATCCAAACTGCCAAACCAGGCGTGGTGATAGGTCGTGGTGGTGCGCAGGTAGAAGAACTTAAAAAAGAAATTAAAGAAAAATTTCTTAAACCAAACGAAAGTTTGCAGTTAAATATTCAAGAGGTGGCTAATCCAATGCTATCAGCGGAAATAATGGCTGAGAATATGGCCCTGGAGCTGGAAAAACGCATGCCCTTCCGTCGTGTTATGAAGCAAGCTATTGATCAGGCTATGAAAGCTGGAGCTTTGGGCGTTAAGGTTGAAGTTGGCGGAAGATTGAATGGGGCCGAAATTGCCCGCACCGAGAAATTGATAGTTGGTAAGGTGCCTTTACATACTTTACGGGCTGATGTAGATTATTCCCGCGCCGCCGCTCATACTACTTACGGTGTTATTGGTGTTAAGATTTGGATTAATCGCGGTGAAATTTTAACAACTTCCGAGCCTGCGGCTATAACAACTAAGCCCGCCGCCGGTCGTTTTAGGAGCAGGTAATTTATGCTTATTCCCAAAAAAGTAAAATATCGTAAAAATCATCGCGGCGATCAGATTCGCGGCAAAGCCACCCGTAAGATTAATTTGAGTTTTGGCGATTTTGGACTTCGTTCTTTAGAGGCTGGTTGGATAACATCTCGTCAAATTGAAGCGGCTAGACGAGCTATTACCGGCAATTTGCAGCGCAAAGGTAAGTTGTGGATCAGAATTTTCCCGGATAAGTCTGTGACAGTTAAAGGTAATGAAATTCGTATGGGAGGAGGCAAAGGGGCGGTGGATCATTATGTTGCTCCTATTAAGCCGGGCACAATAATTTTTGAGGTTGACGGCGTGACTTGGGAACAAGCTCAGACAGCCTTAAGGTTGGCAGCCTATAAATTACCAGTTAAAAGTGTGATTATTAAAAAGTAATTAGATTAAGAAGAAAGGTATGAAATTAAAAATGCAAGAAATTCGTAATAAGCAATTACCGGAGCTGGAAAGTTTATTAAAAGAGGCTCGTGAAGAGTTGCGCCAGCTTAAAACTAAAGCAGCTTTACAAGATCTTAAGGATGTGCGGGCTATTAGGCGCTGGCGTTTGGTTGTTGCCAGAGTTATTACTAGATTAAGAGAGATTAAAAATAAAAGATAATATAAATTATAATTATGACAAATGCCAAATCCCCCAAAATACATCGTCGTTTACAAGGAGTGGTAGTGTCTGCTAAAACAGATAAAACCCGCATTGTAGAAGTATCGCGTGTGATTGCTCATCACAAATACGGCAAGCGTTTTCGTGTTAATAAACGTTTTGCTTCGCATGATGCCAAAAATACTTACCAGCTTGGCGATAAGGTGGTAATTGAGCAGTGTCGACCAATGTCTAAAACCAAACGCTGGCGGATAATTAATAAAGTTAATTAATAATTATGGTTCAATTACGTACAATGTTGACAGTAGCTGATAACACTGGCGCTAAAAAGGTTCAGTGTATTAGGGTATTAGGTGGTTACAAAAAACGTTATGGGCGTTTAGGTGATATTATTACCGTGGTGGTAAAATCTGCTGAACCTTATGGTACTGTTAAGAAAAGTGAGGTGGTTCATGCGGTTTTGGTACGCAGTCGAAAAGAGCAGCGCCGTAGTGATGGTTCTTATATCCGTTTTGATGATAATGCTGTGGTTATTATTGACAAAAAATCCAAAGAACCGCGCGGTACTCGTATTTTTGGACCAGTTGCCCGTGAATTGCGTGTAAAGGGTTTTCAAAAAATAATATCTTTAGCGCCAGAAGTTTTGTAAAGGAATTTTATATATGAAAATTAAAGTAAAAAAGAATGATAATGTTATAGTACTTTCTGGCCGTGATCGGGGAAAACAAGGGAAAGTTACTCAAGTATTTCCTAAACTCGGTCTATTGGTGGTAGAAGGAATAAATTTAAGGTTTAAACATTTAAAAACCAGACAGCGAGGACGTACTGGCAGTAGGGTACAATATGCCGCTCCGTTGCCAATTGCCAAAGTTAGCGTTATTTGTCCGCACTGCGGTAAACCAACCCGTGTTAAGATACAAATTGGCAGTGATGGACAAAAAATTAGACTTTGCCGTAAGTGTTCTCAAAGTATGTAAATTATATGACCAGTAAAATACACAATTTATCTTTAAAAGAGCATTATTTTAAAAATGTAGTGCCGGCTTTGGTTAAGGAATTTGGCTTGAAAAATAATTTAGCCGCACCGCGTCTTACCAAAGTAACCATTAATATTGGCTTGGGGCAGCAGGGCAAAGACAGTAAATTAGCCGAAGTTGCTTATAGAACACTGGAGCGTATAACCGGACAAAAACCGGTATTTACTAGAGCTAAAAAGTCCATTTCTAATTTTAAAATCAGGCAGAATATGGTAATAGGCGCGATGGTAACGCTTCGTGGTGTTAGAATGTATGATTTTTTGGAAAAGTTAATTCGTGTTTCTTTACCCCGTGTTCGTGATTTTCGGGGGCTACCGATTAAATCAATTGACAGTCAAGGCAATTTGTCTATAGGTTTTAAAGAGCACTTAATTTTTCCTGAAATACGTTCTGATGAGGTTGAAACTATTCACGGTTTAGAAGTAGCGATTACCACTACAGCTCGAAATCGCCAACAAGGCCATAAATTGTTTGAATTTTTAGGATTTCCATTTGCTAATTAAAATTATGTCTACTACAAGTTTAGAAGTAAAAGCCAGACGATCTCGCATCAAGCCTAAATATTCCACCCGCATAGTTAGACGCTGTTGGCGTTGCGGCCGCCGTCGAGGTTATATGCGTGATTTTGATTTGTGCCGCATTTGTTTTAGAGAATTGGCCAATAACGGCGAATTGCCGGGTATTCGTAAGGCCAGTTGGTAAAAATTATTTGAAGTATTATTTTATGACAGATCCAATTAGTGACATGTTAGCTCGCATCCGCAACGCCGTGATGGTTCACAAAACGGAAGTGCTGGTGCCATATTCAAAACTTAAGGCCGGGCTGGCTGAAATACTTTTGCGTGAAGGTTATATTGAGGCGGTGCAGGAAGTTAATACGCCAGTGCGGAGCCTTAAAATTAATTTAAAGTACGAAGGCAAACAATCAGCCATTCGTAATCTTAAACGAATTAGCACTCCCGGCCGGCGTTATTATGTTAAGCATGGCGAAATGCCGCGAGTGCTTTCCGGTCTTGGTGTGGCTATTATTTCTACCTCCCACGGATTGATGACTAACCGCGAGGCTCGCGCCAAGCGTTTAGGCGGAGAAGTTATTTGTGAAATTTATTAATGATTGATTAAGAAAATTATGTCTCGTTTAGGTAAATTACCAATTACAATACCAACCGGAGTTCAGGTGCAAATAAAACCTGACAGCCTTGTAATTAAGGGGCCTAAGGGTGAAATAATTCAACCCTTGCCACAATCTATTGAGGTAAAACAAGAAGATTCTGAGCTTAAGCTTTCTATAAAAGGTGTAGTTACTAATAAAAATAAAGCTTTGTGGGGATTGGCAAGGCAGTTGGTAGCCAATGCTGTTAAAGGTGTATATGAAAATTTTGAGAAAAAATTAGAAATTAGCGGTATTGGCTACAAAGCTCAGGTGGAAGGCCAAGATCTGGTTTTGAATTTGGGTTATTCTCATCCAATTCGTTATAAAATACCAGCCGGTTTAAGTGTTAGTGTAGACAAAAACACTATTACTTTGGTGGGGGTATCTAAACAACTGGTTGGTCAAACGGCGGCTGAAATAAGATCACTTCGTCCACCTGAACCTTATAAAGGCAAGGGTATAAAGTATGCTGATGAAGTAGTGCGACGCAAAGCCGGTAAAGTGGTTAAATCAGCTGGCGCTAAGTAATAAATAATTTAGACAAGTATATGATGCAAAAAAGAATTCATCGTCATCGTCGGGTTAGGGCCAAAATAAGCGGCACAGAAGCTCGTCCGCGTTTGGCTGTTTATCGTAGCTTAAAACACATTAAGGTTCAGTTTATTGATGATGTAGCTGGCAAAACCATTTTAAGCGTTTCTGATTCTGCGGTTAAGGCTGGTTCTAAGAGTACACCTGTTCAAATAGCTGCCTTAGTCGGGCGTTTAGCGGCTGAACGTGCCTTGCAGTTGGGAATAAAGAAAGTTGTTTTTGATCGCGGCGGTTATGCTTATCACGGTCGAGTGAAAGCTTTGGCCGAGGGAGCTCGTGAAGTTGGTTTAGAATTTTAATTTTTTAAATTTCTTTTATGTTATCATCAACTCAAAAAGGAAAGTCAGGCAGAGCGGGTGGTCATTCCGGACGCAGTTTAGCGCGGGAAAAGCCAGATGACGGTTTTGAGCAGAGAATAGTGGAATTGTCTCGCGTTACCCGAGTAATGGCCGGTGGTAAACGTATGCGTTTTCGTGCTCTTGTGGTATTGGGCAATCGTCAGGGTCGGGTAGGTATTGGTCTTGCTAAAGGAGCAGATGTAAGTTTAGCTGTTAGTAAAGCTACTACTAAAGCCAGACGTGCTCTTATTAATATTCCTCTTAAAAATGAAACTATTCCTCACGAAATTAAAGTTAAATACAAGAGTGCAGTGGTTTTGATGAAACCAGCCCCCAAAGGCACTGGTATTATTGCCGGCGGTCCGGTACGTTCTGTTTTGGAATTAGCAGGCGTTCCTAATGTAGTTAGCAAAATACTTGGCTCGCCCAACAAAATTAATAATGTTCGGGCTGTTATAAAAGCCTTTAACCAACTTAAACTTAAAGCTTAATTATGTCCTTAGAGTTGCATAATCTTAAACCCAGTCAAGGTTCGCGCCGTGGCAAAAAAAGGCTTGGTCGGGGAAATGCTTCCGGCCATGGTACCACAGCCACCCGCGGCACTAAAGGTCAGCGTGCCAGACAAGGTGGGCGGAAAGGTTTAACCCAGCTTGGTGTTAAGCATTTTGTGGCACGTTTACCCAAAGTGCGCGGTTTTAAAAGCTTTAAAAAGAAAATCCAAGCAGTTAATTTATCTTCTTTGTTAAATTTACCCGATGGCACAATTGTTACCAATAAATTATTAGCCAATGAAAAAATTATTTTTGATGCCAACAGTCCGGTAAAAATAATTGGCCGAGGTCAGTTTCCCAAAAAACTAATTTTTAAAGTTCAGGCGGTTTCACAGGGAGCTAGAGGAGCTATTATAGCTGCCGGCGGGCAGATTGAATTAATATCAGTTCCCAAGGCCGTTGATAAGAAAAAAAGATAAAATTATATGTGGCGTAAATTAAAGCAAATTTGGACAACTCCTGATTTACGTAACAGTATTCTGTTGGTTTTATTGGCTTTGGTTGTTTTTCGTATTGGAGCTCATTTGCCGATTGCTGGAATTGATCCCACGGCTTTAAAAAAATTTTTTGCCCAAAATCAATTTTTGGGATTGCTTAATATATTTTCTGGTGGAGGTTTAGAAAATTTTTCTATCATGATGCTTGGTGTAGGTCCTTACATTACCGCCTCCATTATTATTCAGTTGTTAACTATGATCTTGCCGCGTTTAGAGGAGATATCAAAAGATGGTGAAGCTGGCCAGCGTAAAATTAATCAATACACGCGTTATTTAACAGTACCCTTAGCAGCCATTCAGGCTTATGGTTTTATAACAGTTTTACGGAATCAAGGCGGTGGTCAATTAGTAGGACAACTTGATCCTTGGCAGTTAACTGTCAGTATTTTTACCGTAACTGCCGGCACTATATTTTTGATGTGGCTTGGTGAATTAATTTCTGAAAAAAAGATTGGCAATGGCATCAGTTTACTAATTTTTGCTGGTATTGTTGCTTCGGTGCCTACACAATTACAGCAGTTAATAGCTACTTTTGATAAAACCCAGATTTTTAGTGTTATTGCTTTTGTGGTAGTGGCTTTGATTACTGTAGTTGGTGTAGTTGTTGTGACTGAAGCTCAGCGTAATATTCCTGTGCAGTATGCCCGTATGATGCGCGGTTTTCGTTCTTTGGGCGGCGCTACCAGCAATTTACCCCTACGGCTTTTACAGGCCGGTGTTATACCTATTATTTTTGCTATTTCGGTAATATTATTTCCACCAATGATTGCCCAGTTTTTTGTTCGTTCCCAATCAGATTGGTTGGTGCGGGCAGCAGAATTTACTATTAGTCTTTTCCAAAACCAGATATTTTATGGGGTAGCGTATTTTGTACTGGTTTTTGGTTTTACTTATTTTTACACTGCGGTGGTTTTCAAACCAGATCAAATTGCGGAAAATTTGCAAAAACAAGGAGGATTTATTCCCGGTATCAGACCGGGTAATTCCACAGTGGAGTATCTTAGCGTTACCATGAATAGAATTGTGTTGCCGGGAGCAATTTTCTTAAGTGCTATAGCAGTTTTGCCTTTAGCGATGCAACTTTTGACAGGTTCGCAGTTATTAGTGATAGGAGGTACATCAGTTTTAATTGTGGTGCAGGTTGTTATTGAAACCGTACGACAAATCAATGCCCAATTAGTAATGCGTGATTACGAAGAGTTATAATTTTTGTTTATTTAGCCTGGCTGTAAAGCCAGGCTTTTTTTATGTAAAACAATAAGGTAAAATGATAATTACTATGGGTAAGTATGAATATTTGATTTTGGGCCCTCAAGGTTCAGGTAAGGGTACACAGGCTCAGGCTTTAGCTAATTTGTTGCGTATACCCCATATATCAACCGGTGATATTTTTCGTCAACTAGCGGGGCAACAGTCAGAGTTTGGACAAGAATTGGATAAAATACTTAAAACTGGCCAATTAGTGCCAGATGATATTACTAATAAATTAGTAGCTAATAGATTAGCAGAATCAGATACTAATTCAGGTTTTGTTTTGGATGGTTTTCCGCGCAATATGAAACAAGCGGAATTTTTAGCCAAAATCAAACCAGATGTATTAGCTATTTATTTGGAATTATCAGATGAGGAAGCGGTTAAAAGAATTTCTGGCAGGCGGGTTTGTCCGAATTGTCAAGCTGTATATCATTTGCAATATAATCCGCCGCGGGTGGATGAAGTTTGTAATATTGATGGCGCTCATCTTTTACAAAGAACAGATGACACTAAAGAAGCGGTTTTAGTAAGATTAGCAAACTTTCACCAGCAAACTGAGCCCTTATTGGATTTTTATCATCAGCGTGGCAAATTAAAAAGAATTGATGGTGCACCGCCAATTGATGTTGTGACTGCCAATTTACGGGCTATTCTCGGGTTATGAATAAGTTTATTAAAACTGAAAAAGAAATTCAGAGTTTGCGGCGTGGTGGACGTATTTTAGCTCAAGTTTTACAGGAAGTTGCTAGGGCAGTTAAACCCGGTGTAGTTAGTATTGATTTAAATAATTTAGCCGAAGATCGTTTACGCGCCCTTGGGGCTAGACCATCATTTTTACATTATCAAAGTGAGGATCTTATTTATCCTGCTAGTTTGTGCGTTTCAGTTAATTCAGAAGTAGTTCATGGTTTGCCAAATCAAGAGAAAATTTTGAAAGAGGGAGATATAGTTAGTCTTGATTTGGGTTGTTGGTATGAAGGTGTGTGTACTGATCATGCAATTACAATTTCAGTTGGCCAAGCGTCTCCTTTGGCTAAGAAATTAATTAAAATAACCAAAACAGCTCTTGCTGAAGCTTTAAAAAAAGTAAAAGCCAATGCTTTTACCGGTGATATAGGAGAAGCTGTGCAGGTTTATGTTGAGGCGCAGGGTTTTTCAGTGGTTAGACAACTCACAGGTCATGGTGTGGGGAGGGCGGTACACGAACCTCCGTCTGTGCCTAATTTTGGCCAAGCAGGCACAGGTACAAAATTATTAGCAGGTATGGTATTGGCTATTGAACCAATGGTGAATGCTGGTGGTTACGAAGTTAAAACTTTAGCTGACGGCTGGACAGTGGTAACAGTTGATAATTCGTTATCTGCCCATTTTGAACATACTGTGCTGGTGACTAATCAGGGATATGAAATTTTAACCGGAATATGAAAATTTTAGCTATTGATTTTGGTGAGAAGAGAATTGGTTTAGCGCTTGGGGACACTGAGACTAATTTAGCTTTGCCTTATGGCGTTTTAATAAATTTGTCTGAGATAGATTTGGTAAATAAACTTAAGGAAATAATTTTAGAAGAAGAAATTAAGCTGGTGATTATTGGTGAACCAATAAGTTTAACTGGTAATATATCAGAGCAGACAAAGAAATCTCACCGGTTCGCAGATAAGTTAAAAAAATTTTTAACTGTGGAAGTTTTATTATTTGACGAACGTTTAACCAGTCGTCAGGCAGATAATGTCATTACCAATGCCGTTCTACCAACTCATAACCGTGATGAACTGGCCGCCATGTTTTTATTACAGGATTATCTGGAACGTCAAAATTTAAAGTCTTATAAATTATGATGTCGTCATTTATTGCTCTTACTTTTAGTTTTATTGTAGCGATTGTTTTAACAAAGGTGGTTCGTTTTTGGGCTTTAAAACAGGTGATTATTGATATTCCGGATAAATTACGCAAACTACACCAGTTCAATACACCCCTGTTAGGCGGCATAGCGATTTTTCTTACCTTTAGTTTAATTACAATAATTTTTGCATTTTTTACACCTTATATTTTAGGTAAATCAGTAAGTCTTCGGGATATATTAGCTTTAATATTTGGCGGTTTTTTACTGATGATTGGGGGGTATTTGGATGATAAATACCACCAGCCGCCAGCTAGGCAGATGCTTTGGCCGATTCTAGCTAGTGTGGTTGTTATTATGGCAGGTATTAATATTAGTGTGGTTACCAATCCATTTGGCGGCGACTTAATTCAATTGAGTGCATTTATAAGTCCGCTCTTAACTTTTTTATGGTTGATGGGTATGATGTACACTACTAAACTTTTAGACGGTTTAGATGGTTTGGTTTCAGGTATTGGCGCAATTGGCGGGCTTATTATATTTGGGCTTACTCAGTTTACGCCTTTTTATGAACCGCCTGTTGGTTTATTGGCTATTATTTTTGCCGGCGCTTGTCTTGGTTTTTTAATTTGGAATTGGCATCCGGCTAAGATTTTTTTAGGTGAAGGCGGCAGTCTTTATATTGGTTTTATTTTGGGTATATTAGCTATAATATCAGGCGCTAAAATCGCTACTACACTTTTAGTTATGGGCATACCTATTTTAGATGTAGTTTGGGTAATAGTGCGGCGTTTATTTTGGGAAAAGAAAAGTTTAGCCTCAGCTGATCGAAAACATTTACATCATCGTTTATTGGATATAGGTTTATCGCACCGGCAAGCTGTTATAATACTTTATATCATAACATTGTTCTTCGGTTTAATTTCTTTGTTTTTGCGTACAGAAGGGAAATTAATTACCTTGGGGGTATTACTGGCGGTTATGATTATATTGGGTATTTGGTTAGTAAGACGATATCAGCTCAAACAAAAAAGTCTTTAGTTTTGAGTTCCTTTAGAAGATTTTTAATATATTTTATTATTGGTGTAATTTTTAATTATATTGTTTAATGAAATTATAAATTTATTATTAGTTTTACTTTTTGAAACACCCTTGATGATATTGTTTGCGTTTTTATTAGCGTTCATTTATGATATCCCAGTAAATGATATTTAAATTATCAAAACCTCAATATTTAATATTTTTTGTTTTCACAGCGACTTTTATAATGAACGGTTGCGGACGGTTGTCAGCCCCTTTGATGTCTGATGAGCAGTTTAATCAGAAAATTGTTCAGAAGGAAATTCAGGAATTGAGGATTAAAAAAATTCCTTTAACTGTTGAAGTAGTTCGCAGTAACGCAGAGAAAGCCCGAGGGTTATCAGGTCGTGAAATCTTACCTGAGGGTAGAGGTATGATTTTTTTATTTGATAGTCCGGGCTATTATGGTTTTTGGATGCAGGGTATGAATTTTTCTTTAGATTTTATGTGGTTATCTGGTAATAACATTGTCCAGATAGATACCGATATTCCAGCACCCTCTCTCCAAAACCCTAAACCAGTAAATATTATACCCAGCCAACCAATTGACGGGGTAATTGAAGTTCCTTCTGGTTGGGTAGTAAGGAATAAAATTAATATTGGTGATGAGATTGAGGGGTTGACAAGGTAAGTCTGATAAGATATTATTACCTGTGCTAATAATAGCTAAATAAAATATTTTTATTATGTCTAAAGTGGCTGTAATTAAAACCGGAGGTAAACAATATTTGGTTCAGGAAGGAAGCCGTCTTAAAATTGAAAAACTGGAAGTTTCTGATAGTAAGGTGAGTTTTGGTGATATTCTAATGGTGGCTGAAACCGATGGCAGTAAAATTGAAATCGGCAAACCAACAGTTAAAACTAATGTTTCAGGTGAAGTAGTTAAGCAGGGGCGGGCTCGTAAAATAACCGTAATTCATTATAAACCCAAGGTTAGGTATCATAAAAAGCAGGGCCATCGTCAGCCTTTTACAGAAATTAAGGTGACTAATATAAATTAATTAATTAACCAGTAACTTTTGTTTGCTTTCGTAGTAAACAAAAGGAAAGGAGAGATATTATGTTTGATGATCAAACACAGGTTGAGCCAACAACCGAAGAAATCAGTGGCGACGAAGATGAATCAACTGATGAAGTTGCCTAAATAAAATCTATAAAAATACTCTGCCTTATAAGGCAGAGTATTTTTTATTTATAGAACTTCTCGTCTGCCTATAATAGCGCTTTCCAAAGTTATTTCGTCAGCATACTCCAAATCCGCACCCATAGGCAGACCTCGCGCCAGTCGAGTAACTTTAATATTTAAAGACTTAATTAGTTTAGCTAAGTATAGAGAAGTTGTTTCGCCGTCTAAATCAGGATTAAGAGCTAAAATAACTTCTTTAACCCCATTATTTTTAAGCCTTTTTTCCAGTTCAGCAATTTTTAGTTTATCTGGTGTTATACCTTCCAGCGGGCTTATTAAGCCGCCTAGTACATGATAAACTCCTGCAAAAGCCCCGGTTTTTTCAATAACTGGGATGTTCTGAGATTCAGCTACTACACACAGAATTGATTTATCTCTTTTGTTATTAGAGCAAATTGGGCATGGATTTTGATCGGAAAACCTAAAGCACTGTGAACAGTTAACCACTTCATCTTTAACTTGCCGCAAACCCTCAGCCATGCTTATCAGTTCTTCTTTAGGTTGTTTTAATAAATAATAAACCAGCCGCTCGGCAGTTTTTGGACCAATACCGGGCAGTTTAGTAAACTCACGTATTAAACGTTCGAGTGCGCGAGGTGTAGGTGACATAAATCTTTAATTATGCAAGTTTAGTATCAGACATAGTTAGAGCATTTACAACCATAATATATATCTTTAATTCAGTTTTCAGTCACAGGCACCAGCCTTTTAGAATATTCTTTCTAGTCGTATACGATTACAGCTCGTTTTGTGTTTTTATTTAGTCAACCCAGGAATATTTAGTCCGCCGCTTTTTCGTACTTTCTCCGCCATAATCTTCTGCACTTTATGATTAGCATCATTTACAGCTTCTTTAATACTTTTTTCTAGGTCAGTCTTTTTATTCGGTGTTAGTAATTCTGGATCAATTTCCACATTTTCTATTTCTTGATTTCCGTTCATTTTGATTTTCACCTTGCCCCAAGCAGCACTAGTTTCTACATGCTCATCTTTTAGCTGGTTTTGTAAATTTTTGGCTTGTGAACGCAAATCTTTGATTTCTTTAAGTTTAGAGAACATTGAAGGCATATATTATATAAGTGTAAAGAATAATTATAAAATTATTTAGTTATTCAGCTGGTGGCGGAGTAGCGGTTTTTTCCAGATTTTTGAAAGTTACGTGGTCAGCATCAAAATATAGATTAATAATACCGGTTGGTCCATTGCGATGCTTGGCAATATGGATTTCAGCTACATGTTTTTCTTCTTCAGAAAGATCTCTGGGGTCATAGCCTTTATCAGCTGATTTTCGATAGATAAATAATACCACATCAGCATCTTGCTCGATTGACCCTGATTCTCGTAAGTGAGCCAGTTTAGGTATAGCTGGCCGGGTGATTTCTACAGCTCTGGAAAGCTGTGATAAGGCCAGCACTGGCACATTAAGCTCGCGAGCTAACCCTTTCAAGCCACGCGTTATTTCTGAAACTTCTTGTACACGGTTTTCCGTAGAACGACCTTCCATTAATTGTAAATAATCTACCAGCACCAAACCTAATTTGTGTTCTGATTGCAGTCGTCTGGCTTTGGTGCGGATTTCCATAATATTACAGGTAGCAGAATCGTCAATAAATATTGGCGCTTCTGATAGTACGCCCATAGCATGGCCAATGCGTGGAAAATCATCTTCTTTGTCAGAGAGCCGGCCTGTTCTCATGCGCCACATATCTACACCTGCCTCAGCGCATAATAACCTGTCTACCAGTTGTTCTTTTGACATTTCTAAACTAAAAATTCCCACTGGCACTTTTTGTCTGGTAGCTACGTGTCGTGCAATATCTAAGGCTAAAGTTGTTTTACCTACACTTGGACGGGCGGCTAATATTATTAAATCCGACTTTTGTAAACCAGCTAAAATATTATCTAAGGCGCTAAAACCAGTGGGCAAACCTCTTAATTTTCCTGATTCCCGGTGTAGTTCATCAATACGATCAAAAGCCTCATTTAAAACCGATTTAATAGGAATAAAATTTTGCTGGTAGTAACGTTGGGAAACTGAATAAAGTTTTCTTTCTGCTTCGTCAAGCAGTAGATCTATATCTTCGCTTTCCTGATACCCCAGAGCGGTAATATCCGCTGCGGCGCGCAGTAGTTTACGTAAAATACTTTTTCGCTGAATTATTTTAGCGTAAGCAGATATATGACTAGCCGTAGGCACAGTTGCGGCTAACTCTGAAAGATAAGCGTGACCGCCCACTTTTTCCAGTTGCCCTTTTTCCTGTAAGCGACTGGAGAGAGATAATATATCTATAGGAATATTGTTTTCATAAAGATCACGCATGGCCTCGTAAATTAGACCGTGCGAATCATTATAAAAATCAGATGATTCCAAAAAATCAGCCACCTTAACGATGGCGTCTTTATCTATCAGTAAGGCGCCTAATGTAGAAACTTCAGCTTCCAAATTTTGGGGTGGCAAACGGTCAAATTGATTTTTAGGAGTTGCAGGCATAGTAGGGTAATTGTAAGCGCTTAAAGCTAATCAATCAAGCTGTCGGCTTACACAATTTTTTCACACTTTAATACCCACCCCTCTCGACACTAGCGTTTTAATTACTTACACTTTATTTTATGCCCATCTCAGCCATTGAATATGTTATTTTTGATGTAGAAACTACTGGCATGAAGCCCGAAGAAGGCCATGCAGTTGTAGAATTAGCAGCCCAGCGTATTAAAGGCAGGGAGGTGGTTGATACTTTTTCTTCGCTTGTAAATCCTGGTAAAAAAATCGATGCTGAAGCCATAGCTATACACGGCATAACCAATGAGATGATAACAAAAGAAGGCAAGCTATTAATTGAAGTTATGCCGGCTTTTATGCTTTTTAGCAGTGGCGCTACTTTGGTAGCTCATAATATAAGATTTGATTTGTCTTTTATAAATCATCATTTGCGGCAATTAGGTTTGCCGACACTTACTAATCCTATATTAGATACCATTGATTTAGCTAAAAGGAAAGTAATTTTAGCCAGTTACAGTTTAGCTTATTTGGCTAAACATTTTGGTATTTCTCAGCCGCAAGCTCACCGTGCTTTGGCTGATGTAGAAGTTACCAGAGAATTACTCTTTAAATTATTGGATTTACCAGATAGGACTTGAAAAAAAAATCATTTGCCATTAGAATACTTTCGTTAGTCTACCTTTAGGGGTCTGTAGCTCAATGGTAGAGCGCCAGCCTTTTAAGCTGGGCGTCGTGGGTTCGATTCCCACCAGACCCACCACTACAAAATACGACAGCTTTTTGAGAATAGTTTAATGGACGACGCAAAGTGTCGCCCATTTATTTTTTTCTTACCACATTAAAATTATTCTAAAATAAAAATTTAGGTTGGTTTAAAAACAAAGAGTAGATGTAACGTAAATTTTCTATAAAGCAATATTCACACAGCGTTTGGCACTGTGTTAATTTTTTTATGATATAATTTTAATATGAGAAATTATGCCTCCAAAAGTAATGCTCGGGTTACAAGGTATCGTACACCCTCATCTTTTAAGGTTAGAAAATCTTTAGCTTATAAATACCCTGTTCAGTTGAAATCGTCTTACAGGTTTTCTAATCACCAGCAAAACCATCATTTGGCTGTGTAATTAATTATGGAAAAAATATCTTTAACTATTGAAAAAGAGTGGCACACTTTACCAGTGCCAAGAGTGTTTGAATTATTAGGCACCAGTGAGCATGGTTTAAGTATGTCAGAAGCGGCCCGGCGTTTGGAGCAATATGGACTAAATACTTTATTGGAAGAAAAAGTAGAAAGTTGGTTTATAATTTTTTTACGGCAGTTTAAAAGCCCTTTAATTTATATTTTATTAGTTGCCGCATTCGTTCTTTTTTTATTGGGCGATTATACAGATACCGGCATTATCATATTAGTATTATTGGTTAATGCTATAGTAGGAGCTGTGCAGGAAGGTAGGGCAAAAAACACTTTACAGGCTTTGAAAAAATTTACCGAAACCCAAGCCACAGTTATTAGAGACGCGCGACAACTAATAGTGCCAGATCGCGAATTGGTACCGGGTGATATTATAGTGCTAGAAGAGGGTATAAAAGTTCCAGCAGATGGTCGGGTAGTGGAATCGCAGGGTTTAAAATTAGATGAAGCCGCTTTAACGGGTGAATCAAATCCAGTACATAAAGTTACTTCGCCAATCAAACAAAAAAAAGTTACCACCGCCGAACAGGTTAATCGGGTTTTTAGGGGGACCAATGTTGTTTCTGGGCATGGACAGGCAGTAGTAGTGTCTACAGGACTTAATACAGTAATTGGCCGAATAACTAAAGAAATTGCCACTATTGATACAGAAATTCCTTTAAAAAATAATATTAGTAACTTAGCCAGATTATTAATTTTAGGAACAACCGCTTTGTCATTTTTGTTGTTTACCACTGGTATTATTTGGTTTAATCACACACCCTTAGAAATGTTTAAGCTGGTAGTGGCGTTGGCTGTATCGTTTATTCCGGAAGGCCTGCCAGTAGCTTTGACTCTGATTTTAGTAACAGGAGTTTGGCGTATGGCTAAACGCAATGCTTTAGTAAAAAAGTTGCAAGCCGTGGAGTCTTTAGGCCAAGCCAGAATTTTGGCTGTTGATAAAACAGGTACCTTAACCAAAAACGAATTAGTAGTACAGCTGCTTTGGGTAAATGGTAAAACCTATGAAGTTACCGGTGCTGGTTATGAGCCTAAGGGTGAAATTAAAATGGCTGGTGAAATTATTGAACCACTCACTCATCAGGAGTTGGTTCAGATGGGTAAATTAGCTTCTTTGGTCGCTAATGCTCGTTTAGCTCAAGTAGGTGAGGAAGGAAGGTGGCAAATAACTGGTGATCCAACTGACGCAGCCATAATGGTGTTAGGTGAAAAAATTGGTTTTCATAAGGAAGACATGGAAAAAGATTATGTTAAACGTCTGGAGTTGCCATTTGATTATCGCACTAAGTATCATGCTGTACAGTATCAAAGAGGTAGCCAGAATTTGTTGGTGGTGGCTGGGGCGGCTGAAGTAGTCCTTAAACTTAGCAGTCATATATGGCTGGGCGGGCATAGCATAATTTTAAGTAAAAAAAAGCGCAGGGAATTGGAAAAAAAGGTAGAAGATATTTCTTCATCAGGTTTACGGGTGGTAGCTTTAGCTATGTGTACTGGTAGTAAAAATCTTATTAAAAATAATATTTTACCCAATTTGAATTTTGTTGGTTTTATGGGTATGAGAGATGCTTTGCGTCCAGAAGTGCATGATGCTTTGGAAAGAACTCAGCAAGCTGGTATTCGGGTGGTTATGATAACAGGTGATCATAAATTAACAGCTGAAACAATTGCCCGTGAAGCTGGCATATTTAAAGATGGTAATATGGTTCTTAGCGGTGAGGAGGTGGAAAGTTTAAGTATTGAAGAGTTGGCGCATTATTTAGACAAGGTAACAGTTTTTGCCCGAGTTACACCAGAACACAAGTTTAAAATTATTGAAGCTTATAAGAAAAGGGGAGAAATAATAGCTATGACCGGCGATGGAGTAAATGACGCCCTTTCTCTGGTAGCAGCTGATTTAGGGGTAGCTATGGGGCAGGTTGGTACTGAAGTAGCTAAAGAAGCCTCCGATATTGTATTGTTGGATGATAATTTTGGAAGTATTGTAAGTGCTGTAGAAGAAGGCAGAAGTATTTACCGGACTATTCGTAAAGTTTTACAGTATCTTTTATCTACTAACCTAGGTGAGGTGTTGTTAATTACAGTAGCACTTTTTATGGGATACCCTCTACCTTTATTAGCTGCCCAAATAATCTGGCTTAATTTTGTAACTGATGGTTTTTTAGTGGCGGCTTTGGCTATGGAACCAAAAGAAGAAGGGCTTTTAAGCTGGCGTCAGGAACGGACTAAAAAATATTTAGTGGATAAGAAACTTTTTAGCTCCAGCGCTATTACTGCACTAGTAATAGCAACTGGCAGCTTCATAGTATTCCAATCTTATTTGGACAGAGGTTTAGTTGTGGCCCAAACAGCGGTTTTAACTACTATGGCAGTATTTCAGTGGTTTCGGGCTTTTAGCGCTCGTTCTGAAGATAAATCTATTTTCCGACAAAATCCTTTTAGCAACCTTTATTTATTAGCGGCGTTAGCTGTGGTTATTTCTTTACAAACATCAGCTATTTATGCCCCTTTTATGCAAAAGATACTACGTACCGCGCCTTTAGGCGGACAAGATTGGCTTATAATCATTAGTGTTTCAGCCACAGTGATTGTGGTAGATGAAGTTCGTAAATTCTTTATTCGTCAGCGGAAAAACATTAGTTAATTTTTCTGCCCAATAAGCTGCTGTTTGCCAGGTAAACAAAGCACGCTTATAATTTATAAATGTGGTTTGTTACTTTCCAAATAAATAATCGTTGTTTATTAGTAGATTAAATTATGACTAATTATTAATTAACCGGTTATTAAATTATTCCGGTTAAAAGGACTATATTATATGAGTGATTCAAATTTAGTACTTGCTGACAAGCCGCTTTGGCGTGAGCCTAAAATAATTTTGGCGTTTTTAGGTATGATTTTGCTGACTGGTATTGTAGTTGTGGCTTTATTGCGCGATCGTCTAGTTAACGTACCGCAATGGCAAGTTAATGTGACGGGGCAAGGTAAGGTGGCTTATCAACCCGATACCGCTGAGGTTACTATTGGTGTGCAGGTGGATAGGGTTTATTCGGCCGAGTTGGCTATAAAGCAATTGAATGAAAAAATGGAAAAAATAATTACGGCTGTTAAAACAGTTGATATTTCAGCAGAAAATATTACTACTCAAAATTTTTCACTTAACCCGCAATATGATTATCGTGATGGTGTACAAATTCCAGCAGGTTATAGCGCCAATCAGCAAGTGGTGGTAAAGTTAAAAGATATTAGTACCGGCAATGATAAACTAACTAAAGTCATTGCTGAGGCTACTAAAGCCGGTGCCAATCAGATATTGGGTATTAATTTTTCAATTTCCAATGTTGAGGAACTTAAACAACAAGCTCGCCTTAAGGCCATAGTTGATGCTAAAAGTAAAGCCGGTTCTTTAGCTGAAGCGGCCGGAGTGCGCTTGGGCAAGGTGGTAGGCTGGTGGGAAAATATTATTCAAGTTCCCGGCGTGCCTGGATCATATAGTTATTATGGTTATGGTGGATCTGAAAAAGGTGGTTTGGGAGATGCTTCACCTACCTTGCCAACAGGCTCTCAAGAAATAATTATTGAAGTTTCAGTCAGCTATAAAGTTAAATAAATTATTTATATGAATAAAAGGTGGCTGCTGTTTATAATAATTGGAGCCTTGGCTTTGGTAGCAGGAGCTTTGGTTTCAGTAAGTATTCGTCAGCTTGTAACTCAGCCAAATACAATTGAACGAGTTATTATGGCTAAAATAGTATCAGCTGAGCCCGGTTATTTAACAGTTGATGAGTTAACATGGTTTAATGGCCAAGCCGCTGTTTTAGCTATGCGTGAGGATGGCGTTTGCCCGCTAGAAGAAGATTGTTATCCCCCTAATAATTATTATATTCGCAACGCATCTCCTGATATTATTCGTTATCGTGTTGCTCCCCAAGTAGAGGTGTTAATGCAAACCTGGAGCCATAATGAAGATGGTAATTACTATTGGAACCAGTCAGTACCTTATGTTGATTTAGTTAACAGATTGGATTTATATTCTAAAATACCCTTTCATATAACTTTGAAAGAAAATAGTGTTATTAAAATTGTGGAACAATATATACCTTGACTTAAAAATAAATTTAGCCTAAATTAATATTAGGTATGATTATTAATTATATAGTTAAAATTAATAATAATAACCGGAACCACTAGGAACTGGTGTATTTTCTGTTATTTATCACTGCTAACCGGTTCCTAAAAAGAACCGGTTTTTTGATCAGCAGTTACGCTGGTCAGCAGGACTCTGGGGTAGTTCAATGGTAGAACGCTGCACTGTTAATGCAGATGTTGGAGGTTCGAATCCTCCCCCCAGAGTTTTGGTTCTAACATCGTCCGTTGCCTGTGCCAATTTATATTGACCATTTAGTTAATTTTTAGCAGGATTACGCCAAGGCATTAAAAAATATTACTATTAATTTAGAGTCGTCTAAGAAAATTGTCAGAATGGCTGACGAAAATGGTGTACACATTTTAACAACAGTGCAGAGACGTTTTAATCCTATTTTTAATACAGTATTACAACTCCTTAATAAAATAGGCAGAGTATCTTTTTTGAAGACAGATATACTTTTTATACCCCTGATTCTGATGGTGGATGGAGAGGACAAAAGAAATTAGCTGGTGGTGGCTACCTGATAGATATGGGTTATCACATTATAGATTTGGTAATATGGTATTTTGGGTTTCCAGATGAAGAGTTAAGAGATAATTATTAATAATATTATGAATAAATTTGAACAAATTTCTAATAACGGATCAGACGCTGAACAGGAAATGTAGTAATTAAAGGATAATTCAGAGAATTTAATATTAGGAAAATAGTTGAATTGGTTAGGTAATACGTAAAAGATTTGAGCACATTCAAAGCGGTGCCGATGGTTAATGGTAGACATAGCATCTTTTTGCACCATTAAAGACCAAGAACAAGAAATACCACCTGATTCTTATTTTTCTAAAGATGCTGAACTACTTCTTTATTGTTGTACTGGTTGGAGTGCTGAAAAAGCTAGAGTTATTTTTATTAACAAAATGTTTTATTAATATTAGAAATATTGGAGGTTTATATGAACTTGGAAAATCAGTAAAAATTTGTTAAGGTAAGGAGGAATTGTGTTGTTAAAGTTAATTAAATCTATTAATTATTAATTATGAAATTTACCACCTCAATTAATTTTAATGTACCAATAGAAAAAGTTTTTGAAGCTTTAAAAAACCCGGCTATAATGCAGCGGGTGGCTTGGCCTTTGGTTGTTTTTAAACCGGTTAAGCCGGTTATTTGGCCGGCAAAGTGGGAAGAAGGGAAGATTTATAAAATTAATATGTATTTGCTGGGATTTTTGCCAATGGGCTGGCAAGAGCTTAAAATTACCACCCAACAAGACCCGGCACAGAATATATTTGCTTTGTATGATTCAGGGCCGGGATGGGCAGTTAAATGGTGGAATCATAAAGTGGAATTAACCAAAGTTTCTGAAATAGTTACAAATTATAAAGAAGAGCTTAATCTAACCGCCGGTTTATTAACACCGGTTATCTGGCTGGGTATGAAAGTTTTATTTAAATGGCGTCAATATAGATGGGGAAAAATAACTTTTTAATACACAAAATAATAAATGGAAAGTTATAATTGGTATCAAGCCTTAACTAAACCATCATGGGCTCCTCCCAGTTGGTTATTTGGTCCGGTATGGACGGGGTTGTATATAGTGATTGCCATCTCTTTTTGCTCAGTATTTTATCAAGTTGTTGCCAAGAAGTTACCGTCGGCAGTAGCTTGGCCTTTTATTTTGAATTTGATTTTTAATTTTTCTTTTACCCCACTGCAGTTTGGTTTAAAAAATAATTTATTAGCCGCCGTTGATATTATTTTTGTTTTAGCAACTCTAGTTTGGGCTCTAGTGGTTATTTATCCTTATTTAAAATGGGTTTTTTGGATTAATATACCTTATTTATTGTGGGTTTGTTTTGCTGTTGTTTTACAAATTACTATTACTTATTTAAATCGCTAAAATATGAAAAAATTGGTAGTAGTTAATGACAAAATGCAGAAAAAATATCGGTATTATTTAGAAGCGCCGATGGGTAAAAAATTTGACAAACGTTTTAAACCAGAACTTACTCCTAAACAAATGTTGGCTTTAGGCGTGTTTGGAGGTAAATATATGACAGATTGTAAAAGAGAATTTCCAGCTGATTGGTTTAAACGTGCCAAACTTTCACCGCATAAAGCTAATCCTAAATTAAATTATTTTGGCGTTAGCGCTTCTCAGCCTTTATCAGTGTGGCGTAAGAATGATTGGATTCATCCACAAGATCCGCGTGGTTGGTTTCAATGGTATTGTCGTTATTATATGGGCAGGCGTACGGAAGATGATGAGCGGCAGATTAAACGTTGGTTGGCTATGAAGCGGCATATTATGCAGATTAAAAAGAATTGTTACCCGCGTGATTTAAATTGTCGTCGGCGTCAGCGTCAGGCCCTACTACACTGGGCATATGACAGTAGGAAGATATAGTACTTTACAGGTAGTTAATTTATGTTAGTATTTGGTTAGCAAAAAGATACCAATGAGGGGCTTGGTAAGTATTTACTTGATTGGACAGAAAATTTCGCTAGGAGCAGAGGCGTCAGCCATATGGAGATAGAGATAGATGGTTGCAAAAATTCAATGATAGCTAGAGCTTTATATAAAAAATCAGGTTATAAAGAAGGTTGCCACGTGAAAGATCATTATGGTCCGGGCCGTGATCTTTATGCTTATTATCGAGATTTATCAGATGTCAATTATGATAAGGAACAAAAAATTAATTTGTTAAGCGAAGAAATAAATAAGAAGGACAAAGAAGAATTACTGGAGCTTGCAAAATTTATTTATACCCCAGATAAGTTTGAGGAATTCTCCGTTTGTTTGGATTTATATTTAGATAATAAAGACAAGTTAGGCATTTTAACGGCCAATTCTGTATTATTGCGAGATGAAGCAGACAAACCAGAGAGCTTTGCTATATATACTGATTCCATTTATGAAAATAGTACTAATGTCTTTTGGTATGGAGCTAAAAATAACGAGACAATATATAAAAATAAATTCATAGATACAGTTTGTAGAAAATCAAAAGAAGAAGAACGAGATATTGTTATAATTAATAGTGATACAGAAGAAATAGAGTTAAGTAAACAAGGTTTTATACAGGCAGATAATGGTATTCCTAAGGTTTTTCCAAAGATGATGATACACACTTATTATTGTTCACTAAAAATTTAAAAGATAATATATAATTATATGTCATTTGAAAAAATACCACTCAGCACTGAATTAATTGAAACATATCCTCATGGAAATATATCTGGAACCTGCGATGCCTGTATTCAAGAAAAGCAGTCTACTGGTAAAGAAGAGGTAGATCCAGAGGAAATTTTAAGGTCTGCTGTGGACGGAATTACTCCTTGGGATACGCCAGATTCTAAATATAGGATAATCACTATCCGAAATGAAAAAGGAGAATTAGTTACCGTCCGCGCTGGCTCAGTATTGGATCTGTTGGATGAGGAGGGTCAACTTACTGGCGAAATGACATATTTTGTAGGTTATGCAGTAACTGATCCAAAATTTCGCCAAAAGGGTATAGCTAGAGAGGCTTATATTTCAGCTTTGTTAGATGCGGCCAAGGACGCTGAGTCGCAGGGTAAAAAATTGAAATTTGCCATTGGTGAATGTGCTTATACCTCCGAGAAGTTTTGGAATAGCGTTGGTTGGCGAAGATTGTATTCACAAATAGGAGATAAAAAGGAATATTCAGAATTAAAATATATTCAGCCAGGCCTTGATTATGAAGAGGATACTGGTGAATTAACTGAGAATGCCGGTAAAGTGCCAGAACACTTAATGGTGGATAGTTTTGGTCAGGCATCAATAACCAAAGAAGAGCTAAAGAAGGCGTATGAGGCTATGTTGCATTATAATGTTGATTGGCCAGAACAGGCGTTTAGCAACAAAGAAGCTTGGATTACCCATAAAGAATATATTGATAATATAAAAGAAGATTTTAAAGAGTTGTTAGATGACGGTGGTAAATTGATATTCTTAAGTGCTGAGGATAGAGAAAAAGCTAAGAGTTTGAGTGTTACAGTGTATGAACATACTGAAGCTGATCATGGTAATGCTGACAAAGAGGACTTTTAATGAAATATTTTGAAATAATTAAAAAAGATTTCAGTTCGCAAGCGCGGGTAGGGAAAATAAATACTACTCATGGCGTGGTGAATACGCCGGCATTTTTGCCTATTGGCACCAAGGGTGCGGTTAGGAGCCTTACACCAGAAGACTTAAAAAATAATGGTGCGGAAATTATTTTAGCTAATACTTATCATTTATGGCAGCGTCCGGGCGACGAAATTATTACCCGCGTTGGCGGTTTGCATAAATTTATGGGCTGGAATGGCCCGCTTTTTACAGATAGCGGCGGTTTTCAGGTTTTTTCTTTAGCTAAAATAAGCAAAGTCACAGAAGAAGGCGTGATTTTTCAATTCGATATGGATGGTCGCAAGGAAATGTTAAGTCCAGAAAAATCGATTACTATTCAAGCTAATTTAGGCAGTGATATTGCTTTAATATTGGATAGTTTCCCAGGATACCCTTTTGAATATGAGAAAAGTAAAATTTCTGTGGAATTAACACGCCGCTGGGCCGAACGAGCTGTTAGTGAACATAAAAAAATAATTGCCAATAGTGTTAATCCTGAACAAAAATTATGGGGTATAGTTCAAGGAGCTGATTTTACTGATTTACGCGAACAGTCGTCCAAAGATATGATTAGTCTTGGTTTTGAGGGATTTGCCATTGGTGGTGTGGCTGTAGGTGAATTACAAGCTGAAATACTCAAAGCGGTTGATATGGCTATACCACATTTACCAGAAAATTCACCTAGACATTTATTGGGTGTGGGTACACCTAAAGATATTATAGAAGCAGTAGCCCGCGGCTGTGATACTTTTGATTGTGTTATTCCCACACGAGAAGCTAGACACGGGCGTTTATACGTTCAAAACGGGGCACCAATTGATATTCGTTTGGAAAAATATAAACAAGATTTTTCCCGAATAGATGAAAATTGTGATTGTTATATGTGCCAGAATTTTACCAAAGCTTATTTACGCCACTTATATGTTAATCAGGAGCCTTTAGCTATTCGTTTGTTTAGTTTACATAATTTGAAGTTTTATCTTGATTTAATGAAAAATATTCGTCAAGCTATTATTAATGATACTTTTACACAATTACGACAGCAGTACGCAAACAAAGGAATATAATTTTACCGTTAAAGTACAGCTATTCTAAGGTTGGGTTATTTGGTATTGTAGCAATCTCTTTAAGCAAATTTGTCAGGAAATAGGGAAAAATTTAGTTTCTTGGTTGTCATGGCTGTGATGTTTTGCCAATTTAAGTAAGAATTGTGATATATAATAGTAATAGTAAATATTTTCTTTGCTTTTTATTTTGAATATTTATTGAGTATTTACAAATTTATTAAATTGGTTTGACAAATAACACTCCTTTATTTATTCTTAAAGCTCATGCAAATTATTTGCATTATTATTAATTTTGGATATTTATGCCATGGGTACCAGCCCTAACTAGTGTGTTTATAGTGAGCTTGTTGTCTTTTATTGGTTTGTTGGGTGTTTTACTTTCTATGCACACCCTGCGCCAGGTGATGTTTATACTTATAAGTTTTGCTGCCGGTACTTTATTAGGTGGGGCCTTTTTTCATATTTTACCGGAACTGGTATTAGAAGCTGGTTTTGGTTTTAATATTAGTCTTTCCTTATTGGGAGCTATCGTTTTATTTTATTTGCTGGAGAATATTTTACACTGGCATCATTATCATCATATAGGCGAAGAAGATAGACATCCGGTTGGTATGCTTAACTTGATAGGTGATGGCTTTCATAATTTGATTGACGGCATGATTATTGGTGCCGCATATTTAGTGGATTTTAATTTAGGTTTGGTTACCACCCTAGCTGTTGCTTTGCATGAAATACCTCAGGAGATAGGAGATTTTTCTATTCTTATATATAGTGGTTTTAGCCAAGTAAAAGCATTGCTTTTAAATTTTATCTCGGCTTTAGTTGCTTTTGTGGGCGTGTTTATAGCTTTGTGGTTTGGGCAGATAACTGAAAGCGTTTTACCAATCTTGCTGGCTTTTACGGCCGGTGGATTTATTTATATAGCTACAGTTGATCTTATACCCAAACTACACCAAGAATTGTACTGGCGTAAATCAATGATGCAACTTATTTTTCTTATTTTAGGTATTGGTATGATGGCCGCTTTTACTTTTTTAGAGTAAGATTTGGCAACATTTTAAATTTAAGTTATAGTATAAATATTAAAAATTAAATTTATCCAGAGTAGGCGTCAGGGATCTAGCCCGTTATTGAGTGCCTCAGCAACCTGTTTCTATTATAGAGAGAGACAAGGTGCTAATTCTAGCTCCGCCTTGAGATAGCGCGGAGAAAGATAATTTATCTTCTCCTTGGTTGTTGGGGCGGCCGGGAGATTTTTATTATGTGTTTTGAACATCAAAGATACACAGTAGAAAGTGTTACGGCCGGACATCCGGACAAAGTCTGTGATCAAATATCTGATGCCATTCTTGACGAGTGTTTGCGCCAAGATCCTTATTCAAGGGTGGCGGTTGAGGTGTTGGGTAGTCATGGTTTGGTAGTGGTGGGGGGTGAGATTACTGGTCAAGTTAAAGTTGATTTTGCTAATATAGTCAATCAAGTTTATGCTCAAATTGGTTATCAGGAAAAACTGGAAATTATTACTCGAGTCACCCAGCAGTCGCCTGATATTGCTATAGGAGTAAATACCGGTGGCGCTAGCGATCAAGGTATTATGTATGGTTATGCCACTAAGGAAACACCTGAGTTTCTACCCAAAGGAGTAGTCTTAGCACATGCTTTAGCCAGCGGTTTGGAAAAATTGCGCCGTGAACATAGAGTTGATTGGCTTAAACCAGATGGTAAGACTCAGGTTACGGTTGATAATGGCAATATTTTAACGATCTTGATCAGCGCCCAACATGACCGTTCTGTTACACAGGAAATAATCAGAAAAACTTTGTCTGATGAATTGATTAAACCAATAGTTGGTGAATTAGCTGATATTCAGATATTAGTCAACCCCACCGGACTTTTTATTCAGGGAGGTTTTGAGGCTGATACTGGTCTTACTGGCCGTAAAATTATGGTGGATACATATGGGGGATTGGTGCCTCATGGTGGTGGTTGTTTTTCCGGCAAAGATCCAACCAAAGTAGACAGATCAGCCGCTTATATGTGCCGGTTTGTGGCTAAAAATTTAGTAGCTGCCGGGTTTGCTCAAGAATGTTTAGTTTCCGTAGCTTATGCTATTGGTCTGGGCACACCATTGATGATTGAAGCATACGATGAAGCTAATCATAGTTTAACAGAGTTAGTTAAAAAGTATTTTGATTTTAGACCCTTGGCAATTATTGAAAGGCTTAATTTGCGACAACCGATTTATCAGGCTACAGCTGCTTATGGACATTTTGGTAAACCTGACTTGCCTTGGGAAAAAATTATTAAGTTATAATAATTAGTATTTTCATAAGACCTTTATAGAAGTATTCTATAGAATACTTCTATAATGAAAGTGGAGTGTGATATAATTAATTGGGTATGAGTGAGACTGAACACATTCTTAAAGCGTTGGCTAATCGTCGACGATTAGCTATAGTTCGGTTTTTAAAAAGAAATAAACAAGCCAATGTTGGCCAAATAGCTGCGGAAATGAAAATTTCTTTTAAAGCGGTTTCTAATCACTTGACTCGTTTGCAAACAGCTGATTTAGTGAGCAGTGAAAAGATTGGCTTAATGGTTTTTTATCGCTTGGCTGATAAGCCACCGCGTTTAATGGAGCGTATTTTGCCTTTTATTTAGTTAATTGTATTATTCTATAGAATAATACAATGAGTATTTAGAGATTAGAGAGTAATTTTGTAAACAAAGTTAATTATGGTTAAAATTTGCTGGATAATGATCAATTGCAATACTTTATCTGAAGCCAAGCGTTTGGGTAGACTTTGTTTGAGGAACAGACTAGCGGCTTGCTTTAGTATTTTTAAGAGACAAGAAACAATGTATTATTGGCCGCCACTTGCCGGTAGGTTGATTAAAGGAGGGGGTGTGTTATTGATTTTAGAAACAATTCCGGCCCGCCGTCGACAAATTAGTACACTAATAAAAAAATATCATACCGATAAATTGCCTTTTATAGGTATGATTAATCTGGAAGTTGAATCAGCTTTTGCTACTTGGCTTAAAAAGGAAATTAAGTAATGGCACAGGCAGTTAAAAGATTGGGGCAGTCTTATTTATTGGTAGCTTTAGCTGCTTTGCTTTTTGGTTTACTAACACCAAAGTTAGCTAGTTTATTTTTGCCTTATACAACTATTTTTTTAGGAGTTATCTTTTTTTTAACAGCTCTGAAAATTAATTTAAAAGAAATAATTCTTTATTTGCGAGATTGGCGTATGGTGGTTGAAACGAATTTTTTGATGCTAATAGTTATTCCGGTAATGGTTTATTATTTACTGCGATTTTTTGTTTCGGAGCTGGCTTTACCATTTTTTATACTGGCCGCCATGCCTACAGCTATGGCCGCTCCTTTGATAGCTGAATTAATGGGTGGGCGACAAAGTTTGGCTTTGTTAGCTACTGCTACCACTTCACTACTAGCACCTTTAACTGTACCGTTTTTAATAAAGTTTTTTGCTGGTGCACAGGTGCAAGTTTCTTTTATTGATATGTTTTTATCTTTAACCAAAGTTATTTTTATTCCTTTTATTTTAGCGGAAATTTTAAAATACACTTGGCCTAGGGCCAGTATGCATATAACAAAAATAAGCCCACTTTTGTCTGTAACTTTATTAGGCTTGATAATTGCCGCTGTTAGTTCGCGTCAGGCTGAGGCTATACTTAAATCTTTCAGCGATCCCCATACTTTAACTGTTTTAGTTTCTTTGTTTATATTATTTGCTTTTTTTCACTGGCTTGGTTACACGGCTATTTTTTGGCGTTCCTCAAAAGACAGATTTACTATTTCAATCTGTTTAACTTACATGAATTTTTTGCTGGCTATATATTTGGTAGATAATTTTTTCCCGGAACCGGCTATAACCCTGCCTATTATTTTATCGGTAGTACCTTGGACAATTTTTTTACCTGTCAGCGGGTTAATTGCCAAAAAGTGGCTTAAAGTTTCTTAAGTCTAATAAAACAATTATAAAAACATTTATGAATTTGGAATCAATTATTACTACAGCTGGTTATGTTGGTTTATTTGGTATTATTTTCGCTGAATCAGGGTTATTGGTTGGTATTTTTTTTCCCGGCGATAGTTTACTTTTTACTGCCGGTTTTTTAAGTTCGCAGGGGATATTTGATATTGTGACTTTACTCACTATATTTTTTGTGGCGGCGGTGACTGGTGACAGTGTTGGTTATACTTTTGGCCGACGAGTAGGCAAAAAATTTTTTACCAGACAGCATTCACTTTTTTTTAATCCGGAAAATGTTGTCCGAGCTCAAGCTTTTTATGCCCGTCACGGCGGGAAAACCATTATTTTGGCTAGGTTTATTCCGGGTATTCGTACTTTAGCGCCTATTTTAGCCGGTGTGGGTGATATGCATTATCCCACTTTTTTAATCTATAATATAGTAGGCGCAGTTTTATGGACTATTGGTTTAACTTTGCTGGGTTATTATCTTGGTAGCATTATACCAGGAGTAGATAAATACTTATTGCCCATAGTTGCTTTAATAATAATAGTTTCAGTATTGCCGGCGGTTTGGAAATTGATAATTAGTCGCACCCATCGTCAAAGTATTATGGCCAAGCTTAGAAAAGCTTGGCAAAAAAGGAGACAAAAATAAATGTGGCGATTGCGTGGTAAATGTCATCGTTGCGGGTTGCCAATAGCATTACATTTTTTTATCTGGCTGCAGAGTTTTTTCTTTAAATTATTAAATCGCCACTCAGGTGAGGGGAAGCGGGTGGTGCTTATTAAAAAAGCACTGGAATATTTTGACGAATTTGGCCCGCCGTTAATAATTGAGCCAATGTATCGCCATAATAGCCGTCATCTAACTAAAGGTATTATTACCCGCAGTGAATTGGTGCAAGCTTTTTATTTAGCTCAAGATGTTTCACCTTGGGTATTATTGCGTAAAGACAACGATGGTTCAGGTAGTTCCTGAACTAGGTTGGCTAGTAGTGGTTTGAGATAATCAGCGCCGTCTGTTAAGCCAACATCATATAAATGCTTAAACGGATGCGATTCAGGTGTAAACTCATAATGTGCTCTAACCTCTCCATCAATAAATAGACGCACGTGATACTGATAATCACCATTGACAACTTTACGCATATTTAAAATTTCGTCAGGATCAATCCAGGCTAAATAATCATTATCAAAACCAGCAGTACTTAAATGTTTTTTTAAGTCTTGACGATTAAGGCCAGGTTTTATAGTACCATAAAGGTATGGCTGTCTAACGTTATGACTAATAAATCCCAACGCCACCCAAGCATCCCTGAAAGTAGGGAAAAATGGTTCAAAAACCCGCCAAAATATTTTTTTTACAGATTTGATAAATTGGCAAGTCATAATTATAAATAATATATCATTTATAGATTAAAGTGCCACTGGTCTAATCTAATAAATTGTTTTTGTCAAAATTAATTAAAAATGTTACATTATACTCAATATGAAACATATTTTTACCAAAGACCTGCCCAGATATCAAGATCAAGAGGTTGAGTTACGCGGGTGGGTACAAAATTTACGTTCTTCGGGCAAAATTTGGTTTTTGGAACTTCGGGATGGAGCTGGTTATGCTCAGGTTATAGTGGATGAGGCATTAATTGATGATAAAAGCTATCAGATTGCTCAAAAATTAACTTTAGAAAGTTCGGTGATTATTATTGGCGTGGTGGATAAGCATCCCAAAAAAGAAGAATATGAGCTAAAAGCCAAATTAATTAATTTAGTTTCTCGGGCAGAAGATTATCCAATTGGCAAAAAAGAGCATGGGCCTGATTTTTTGTTGGATAATAGGCATTTGTGGTTAAGATCGCGTCGGCAATGGGCTATTCAGCGTGTTCGTAATACAATTATAAATGCTATTTATTCCCATCTTAATCAGCAGGGTTTTGTAAAAATAGACGCGCCGATTTTAACACCCACTTCTTGCGAGGGCACAACCACACTTTTTTCCATAGATTATTTTGGCGAACCGGCTTATTTAACGCAGTCTGGTCAATTATATATTGAAGCTGCTATATTTAGCCATGGTCGGGTATTTGATTTTGGTCCTGTTTTTAGGGCAGAGAAAAGCAAGACCCGCCGTCATCTTACTGAATTTTGGATGATGGACGCAGAGGCTGCTTTTGTGGAGCACGAGGAAAATTTAAAAATTCAGGAAAATTTAATTACAGCAGTCGTTAAAACTGTCTTGGAAAATAATAAAAATGAATTGAATATATTGGAACGCGATACTACGATTTTACAAAGAGTAACCCCGCCATTTTATCGGCTTACTCATAAAGAAGCTATTACTAAATTACACGAGAGAGGAAGTGATATAAAAGATATGGATGATTTGGGTGCGGATGATGAAACACTTTTAACCGAACTTTATGATAAACCTATTTTTGTGGAGAAATATCCAGCAGAAGTTAAGGCTTTTTATATGAAACGAGATCCAGCTGATCCAATTCGCGTATTAAATGCTGATTTATTAGCGCCTGAGGGGTATGGTGAAATTATTGGTGGTAGCCAGCGTGAAGATGATTATAATACCTTGCTTGAAAGAATGAAGAAAGAAAAATTAAATATTGCTGATTTCCAATGGTATTTAGATTTGCGCAAATATGGCAGTGTGCCGCATTCGGGCTTTGGTGTAGGTTTAGAACGTTTGGTAGCTTGGGTTTGTGGTTTGAAACATGTGCGTGAGAGTATACCTTTTCCACGTTTAATTAACAGATTAAGACCTTAAAATGAAAAAATTCAGAGATAAAAATGCTTTAATTATAGTAGATATTCAGAAATTCTTCATTAATAAGTATACAAGTTCATTACCCGGAAAGATTGCTAATTACATTGAAATAAATAAACATAGATTTGATTTGATAATTTTTTCAATTTTTGTTAATAATCGCCAGACGATACTGTTTAATGAATTAAAGTGGAAAGCGTGTTTAAAATCTCCAGATATTGATATTGTACCAACTTTGGCAGTATTAAGTAAAAAGTATAAATTAGTAAAAAGAAGTACTTATTCAGTGTTTAATTCAAAAGATATAATTAAATTATTAATTAAGAATAAAATAAAAAAGTGTATTTATGTGGTATAGATATTGATGCTTGTGTTATAGCTTCAGCTTTTGATGGCATTGATATGGGTTATAAAACTTATATATTAAAAGATTTGTCGTTAAGTAGTTCAGGTATTGCTTTAAATAAAGCAAGCTCACTTATAATTAAAAGAAATTTATTAGCATATGACTCGCATTTTAATTTCAGAAGCAATTAATAAAGTTGGTGATCAAGTAGTGCTCAAGGGGTGGGTTCATGCGCGGAGGAACTTGGGTAAAATGGTGTTCTTTGATTTACGAGATATGAGTGGGCTTATGCAGGTGATAGTGCCGCCGAATGCAGAGGAAGCAACAATTAAGGCAGTCAAAGAAATTCGTCCTGAATTCGTTGTTTCCGCAAGCGGTGTAGTTCAGGCTAGAAAAGCAGGCAGTGAAAACGATAAGTTAGCTTCAGGTAAATTAGAGCTATTATGTGAGAAGTTAGAAATTTTAAATGAAGCTAAAACCCCGCCCTTTGAAATTGATAATGAAGATAGGCAGGCATCTGAAGAATTGCGCTTAAAATATCGTTACCTTGATTTGCGTCATGAGCGTTTGCAAAAAAATTTAAGTTTGCGCCATGAAGTGATTTTGTTTATTCGACAGTTTTTATCAGAGCGAGGTTTTAGGGAAGTGGAAACACCAATACTTTCTAAATCCACTCCTGAAGGTGCTAGGGATTATTTGGTACCATCTCGTTTATATAAAGGCAAGTTCTACGCCCTGCCACAATCACCACAGCAGTATAAGCAACTACTGATGTGTGCGGGAGTAGAGCGTTATTTTCAGATTGCAAGATGTTTTAGGGATGAGGACACTCGAGGCGACAGACAACCGGAATTTACTCAACTTGATTTGGAAATGAGTTTTGTGGAGCGTGAAGATGTAATGCGATTAAATGAGGAATTATTAATTGAGATTATAAAAAATATTTGCCCTGAGAAAAAAATTCAAGAAGTTCCTTTCCCGCGCTTGACATATAACGAGGTAATGAATAATTACAGAACCGACAGGCCAGATTTAAGAAAGGATAAGAACGACCCTAACTTATTGGCTTTTTGTTGGGTTGTGGATTTTCCTTTTTTTGAGAAAGATGACGATTCACCAACAGGCTGGACATTTACTCACAATCCATTTTCAAAACCTAAAGATGAATATATTGAAGCAATGAAGAGTTTTGGAGTGTCTCTATCGCAAGCTCATATATTGAAAAATGATAAAGTTATCCCAACAATTCTTACTACGCAGTATGATATAGTACTCAATGGCTGGGAAATAGGGGGAGGAAGTATTAGAAATCATAAGTTAGAAGATTTGCTGGCTGTTTTTAAAATTTTAGGATACAGCGGAAAAGAAGTTACAGATAATTTCTCAGCTATTTGTCATGCCTTACAATTAGGTGCGCCGCCGCATGGCGGAATTGCCTGGGGGTTAGATAGATTAATTATGGTGCTGGCAAACGAACCAAATATTCGTGAAGTTATAGCTTTTCCTAAAACAGCTGACGCCAAAGATCTTCTTATGGGCTCGCCAGATGAAGTTACTCCTGAACAGTTAAATGAATTAGGTATAGAAGTCAAATGATTTTAAAAGGCAAAAAAGTCGTTTTGCGTCCGGTAAAAATAAGTGATACTAAAATGCTTCACCGTTGGATAAATAATAAAAAAGTTAACAGATTTTTAACTACTGAAATACCCATTAGTTTAGCCAAAGAAAAAAGAAAGGTGAGACAAATGGTAAAAAGCAAAATTTCCAAACACTTTGTAATTAAAAAAAAGGATACCGGCGAACCAATAGGAGTTATGAGTTTGGCTCGTATAGATAAAAAACATAAGAGGGCAATTAGTGGAGCTTTCATTGCCGACAGTAAGTATTGGGGCAGAGGTTATGGTTCGGATGCTAAAATGACTTTGCTTAGGTATGCTTTTTTGAAATTAGATTTGAATCGAGTAGAAAGTTATGTTTTAACCAATAATCCTAGAAGTATGGCTTATAATAAAAAATGTGGTTATAAGTGTGAAGGTTTATTACGTCAGTATGTTCTTAAACAAGGAAAATTTTATGACTCTATTCTTTTGGCAGTTATAAAGAAAGATTGGTTATTGCTCGCTAAAAGACAAAGTTATTTGTAATTATATGAAGCAATTTACTTTAAGTGATGTTAAAGCAGATAAAAATATAAACGAGTATATTCGCCAAACCGGTGAATATATGAAATTTTTAGGTTTTACAGATCATGGTTTTAAGCATGTGGAAGTGGTGGCTGAACGAGCTAGAGAGGTAGCTAAAGCAGCCAAACTTTCAGTCCGCCGGCAGGAGTTAGCCGCTATGGCTGGTTATTGTCATGATATGGCAAATTTTTTGGGTCGCACTCAACATCATTATTGGGGAGGTATATTATTTGGCGAGAATTTTCGCAATCGTTTACCGGTAGAAGAATTAGCTATAATTATGCAAGCTATTGTGGCGCACGATAAAGATGAAATTAAAATTCCTAATCCAGTAGCCGCTTGTTTAATACTAGCAGATAAATCAGATGTTCGACGTTCACGAGTAATGAATGGCAGTCCTGAAAACAGAGCTCGCGATATTCATGATCGAGTTAATTATGCTGTGACCAAAAATGAATTTTTATTAAGTGCTAGCCAGCGGACAGTGACTTTAAAACTGCGCATAGATACCAATCAAGCACCGGTTGGGGAGTACTTTGAGATTTTTAGCGAACGCATGTCTTATTGCCGGCAGGCGGCAGAAAAATTAAACTTAAAATTTAATTTAATAATAAATAGATTTAAATTATTATGAAATGATTTATGCGCCTCTCGCCTTTGCAAAAGTATATATTAAAATTTTGTTATAATTCTTCAGCTAGGGTTGTTAGTAGAACTAGTTTTGCTAAGTTTTATGAGATCCAAAAATTTAAACCAAAGCAGGCTGATATGGTAAATATTATTACTAAAAGTTTGGAAAGCTTAATAGATAAGGGGTTACTGGTTGGTTATGGTGTCAGAACTCCTGAAAAGTGGTACATTAAGGAAGTGCGTTTAATGCCCGCCGGCAGGAAGATAGCTCGTAGGCTTTTAGGTGAACAACAAGTTTTACCCTTAAGAATATCTAAAAGCAATCATAAAAAATAATTTATGGAAGCGGTTTTAGATTGGTTAACTAAAATCGGTCAATTAATTATATTATACATGCCGTCTCATTATGTAGACGGTCTTAGTCGTAGTTTGCCAATCTGGGCTATAGGTTTGGGTGCAGCTGTTATTATGTCTTTTGTACTTAAAATTATCACCAGTCTAATTTTTAAAATAATCTTATGGTGTGCTTTAATAATCATTTTTTTCATTATTTTACAGTCTTTTAATATTCCTATTTTTGATACCTTAACTAAGTTTGGTAATTAATAATTAATTGAGAAATATATGAATCATAGGCCCATGCCTGCCAAAGTGGCAAATTTTTTAAAAAAACAAAAAGTCAAATATGAAGTGTTAGCGCACCGTACGGTTTATACTGCTTATGATTTAGCTCAAACTCTTAAAAAGAAATTATCAGAAGTCAGTAAAACTTTAGTGGTTAAATTAGACAAAGGACATGCTATTTTGGTTTTACCAGCCTCACGTCAAGTTGATTTTAAGGCTTTAAAAAAAGTATTGGGCGTCAAGAAGGTTGAGATTGATAAAGAAAAGGTGATGGTTAAATTGTTTAAAGTCAAGCCGGGCGCATTGTCACCTTTTCATGGCGTTATGGCCAAGTTACCCGTATATATTGATAAAGCCTTAATGAAAGCCCAGAAAACTGTAGTCCAAGTCGGCAGTTTTGAAGAGTCTATACATTTAAAAACCAAAGATTTGCTTAAGATAGTTGAGGGTAAATTAGCTAACTTTTCCAAAAAAAGAGAGTAAATTATGCCCGAAATTACTAAATGAGAAAAATTAAGATAACAGTTTTGACGGTTAGTTTAGTGGAGCGTAAAGATAAATTATATTATTAAAGGAAAACGTTAAAATTTAAAGAGATTATATGGGAGTTATATTAGGATAATAATTTTTAAGGAGATAAATTATGTATGAAATTAGATTAGAAAAATTTACTGGACCACTGGATCTTTTGTTGCAATTAATTGAACAAGAAAAACTTGATATTAGCGAGGTTAGTTTAGCTCAGGTAACTGATCAGTATATTGATTATTTAAAACAAGTTGAAGAGCTAAATCCAGAAGAAGTAGCTGATTTTTTAGTGGTGGCGGCTAAATTATTGCTTATTAAATCGCGTCTTTTATTACCTTCATTAAATCTTGGTGGGGAAGAGGAAGCTGAGGAATTGGAGCGTCAATTGCGTCTATACCAGAGGTTTATTAATATTAGCAAGGTAATAGATAAAATGTGGCGCGCTAAACGAGTAGCTTGGATTAGACCCAAGCCTTTGATTTTAAAAGGTGAAATATCATCAGGGCCGCCGGTTAATCTTAATTCAGAAAATTTAATGCAAGCTTTAACACGGGTGATTGCCGCTCTTGAGCCAATTATAAAATTGCCGCAAATTACTTTGCAAAGAGGAATTTCTATAACTGAGAAAATTCAGTCACTTAAAGCCATGATATTAAAAAAAGCGCACTTAAATTGGCAGAGTCTTATTAAGGAAGCAAAAGATAAAACAGAAGTAATAGTTTCTTTTTTAGCACTGTTAGAACTTGTCAAGCAACGTCAGTTAATTGCCGAACAATCTGCTCTTTTCCAAGAAATTAATTTATCTCGTCCTGAATAATTATTTTTTATGTCATCATCTAACAATAAAATAAATTTACGTAGTAAATTGGAAAGTATTTTATTTGCCGCTGGTAAACCATTAAGTCTAAAAAAAATAGCCGATATGTTGGCTGTTACGACGACTGAAGTGGAAAAAGTTGCGAAAGAATTGGAGCAAATTTATATAGACGGCCAACATGGTTTGGAGATAATTTTGCATCAAGGCGAAGTTGTTATGGCTACCAGACCAGAACATTCAGAGTTGGTAAAAGATTTTATTAAAGCTGAGGAGTTAGGAGATTTAACCAGACCGCAACTAGAAACTTTATCTGTTTTGGCTTATCGTGGCCCATTAGCCAAAGCAGAATTAGAGCAGGTTAGAGGAGTGAATTGTAGTTTGATATTGCGTAATTTAATGATTCGTGGTTTGGTGGAAATGACAGCTGAAAATTCTTTAACACCTCGATATCAGGTAACTGTTGATTTCTTAAGGTACTTAGGGCTATCATCATTAGATAAATTACCTGAATATGAAACTTTATCTAAAGATGAAGTTTTGAATCAGATAATTTCCGGCCAAACAACACAACCATCAGGAGAATAAGTCGGGGTCTGGTCGATTGACTTAATTTATTTTAATATAAAGACAGGAGGATATTTTTATTATGCCTGTTAAAAAATTACCTTTATTGGTAGCTAATTGGAAGATGAACCTTTCTGTGAAGGAAAGTGTGGTTTTATCTAAAAATTTGTGTGAAGCATATATTAAGAATAAATTTCAGGAAAGATTGAGTTTGGTATTGTGTCCAACCTTTCCGGCCCTAAGCGGGGTAGCTGAAGTTATAAAGAAAAAAAATGTTAGTTTAGGAGCCCAAGATGTTTTTTGGAAAACACAAGGACCCTACACCGGCGAAGTTAGTCCTAGAGTATTAGTTGAAATTGGAGTTGAATACGTAATTATTGGCCATTCGGAACGTCGTCAATTTTTAAAGGAAACTGACGCTATGATTCAACAAAAGCTATTAGCTTCTTTATCTGAAGGGTTAAAACCTATACTGTGCGTTGGCGAAACTTTTGCTGAACGTCAGTCTGGGCAAAAAGATTTGGTTATTGCCCGTCAGGTAAGTTCAGCTTTAAATGGCGTGGTACTAACTCCAGAATCACATCTCATAATTGCTTATGAGCCTGTTTGGGTTATTGGTTCTGGGCAGGCGGTTGAACCTCGTGAAGCATCTGAAACTGCTTTGGTTATTTATCAGACTATGCTTGATTTTTTTAGTCCGAAAGCATTGAAAAGTCAGGTGTCTATAATTTACGGCGGCAGCGTTGATCCAACCAACATTCATTATTTTGTAGGGCAAGGTTTATTATCTGGAGTATTGGTTGGCGGTGCAAGTTTGGAAGACAAGCGTTTTATAAATCTAATGAATAAATTATAAATTATGATTGTTTCAGCCGCTAAAATAATTAATAACGCTTATCGTCAAAAAAAAATAGTAGTAGCGTTTAATACCCTTAATGTAGAAACCACTTTAGCGATTGCGCGTGCTGCATATAAATTAAATAAGCCGATAATATTTGAGATTACCCCAAAATCTTTAGAATATATAGGTATTAATACCATGGTGGCTATGGTAAAAACTATTGCTAATGAAGCCGGTGGTAAGGTGCCTATGGCCATTCATTTGGATCATGGAAAAAGCTTGGAAATATGTGCTGCGGCTATAAAAGCCGGGTTTTCTTCAGTTATGATAGATGGTTCTGATTTACCTTTTGCCCAAAATGTTAGACTGACAAGGCAGGTAGTTAAGCTGGCACATTACCACGGAGTGGCAGTTCAGGGAGAAGTAGGCGCCTTAAAACCACGCACCACTCTGAATAAACGTTTATTGGTTGATAATGAATTGATGACTGATCCTATGCAGGCGAGAGAGTTTGTAAAACTAACAGGCGTTGATAGTTTAGGTGTGGCTGTAGGTACCCTACATGGACCTATTAAGATATTTAGACGTTTGCCTAAAATAGATTTTGAGCGTTTGGCAAAAATAAATAAAGAAGTCAAAGTGCCCTTAGTACTTCACGGCGGATCTGGTGTACCGATATCTGATTTAAAGAAAGCAGCCGGTTTAGGAGTATCTGTGGTTAATATTGACACCGATCTTAGAATGGTATATTTGTCGGCTTTACGTTGGGAGCTATCGAAAAGAAAAAAAGAATATGATCTACGGGAAATTTTTACTCCGGTTATTGAAGCCATGTCAGCTATGGTTGAGCATAAGTTAAGAAGTTTGAACGAATAAAATAATGTTAATAAATATAAGCCTATTTTTTTTAATTATTAGTGGGCTAGCGGCTTTATTATTTTTAATAATACGCAAATTGCCGATATTGCGGATTACCAACCCTTCAGAGGTAAGCAAGTTTGAGCAACAAAATGTAAGATTACAGTTAATTGCTAATCGTTTAAAAAGACAATTTATTAAAATTAGACAAAGATTATTTAACCGTTCCAATAATAATTTTCATAACGCAGTTAATTCAACAAAATCAATCTTACATAAACTTAATGAGCTGGAAGATTTTTTAAAACAGGCTTTAGATGAGAAAAATTCACCGCAAAGAACAATTGCTGACTATTTAGCTGAAGCAGAAATTGCTCTAAAAAAGGAGGATTATGAAAAGGCGGAAAAATTTTATTTGGAAGTCATCAAACTAGACAAACGCCAACTGTCTGCTTATCATGGTTTGGGTGAAGTATATCTTGAACAGCGAGACTATGAATCAGCTCGAGAAGTTTATGAGTTTCTCTTAAGGCACGGACGAGCAGCTGCATCAAGTATAGGTATGGCGCGAGCAGCTACAGGGCAGGGTCGTCTTGAAGAAGCTCGTGATGAATATATTAACGCCTTACAGCTTACTAGTGTTGTTCAGCCAAGATTGGAATTAGCTGATATTTTTAGGCAATTAGGTGATTATAATCAAGCTATCAAATATCTTAAAGAGGCATTAAAAATAGAGCCACAGAATCCTAAGATACTTGACTTTTATATAGAAGTCAGTATATTGAATGGGCAACCAAACGAGGCGCGGCGAGCTTTGGAATCTTTAAAACAAGCAAATCCAGATAATCAAAAAATTGCTGAGTTTGCGCGTGAGATTAGAATTTTGGAAGATAAGCAAAAACCTCAAAAAGTATTACGTAAAAAACGCAGCACTAATTTTGGTTTACCTGTTGGTAAAAAATAGTTTTACCTTGGTGTATTTTTATTAATTTAAGCTTAATAATTATATTTATTGATAATTAATTATAAAGTATTGTTTTTTAAAATAATAAATTGGTGACAGTTATTTTGCAAAAGTGACGTCTGCCCAGAGCCGTTGTAGCTCAGTTGGTAGAGCAACTCCATGGTAAGGAGTAGGTCCGCGGTTCAAATCCGCGCAACGGCTCTGGGCAGATGAACTTAAGGGCTATTCATGTAAAAACTATCAGCGAATTATATTATTGTAAAAAGTTTTTAGAGCTGATTAAATATATTAGTCAATAAATATCTGTTAACTTAAATATAAAAATATAAAGTTTAATTATTTTTTGGGTGGGTACCGAAGTGGTCAAACGGGACTGGCTGTAAACCAGTTGCCCTCGTGGCTTCGGGGGTTCGAATCCCTCCCCACCCACCACTACAAAACAAGACGGCTTTTTTGAAGCCAATTCGTGGGCGGCAGGGCGGAGCGATTGAATTTTTTCAAACATTTCTGCTAAAATAGTTTCTAACGGCGTTGTAAAGCCACACCATGTTGATTAACTGTGCTATTAGCCAGCGTAGCTCAGTGGTAGAGCAACTGTTTTGTAAACAGTAGGTCGTCGGTTCAAATCCGACCGCTGGCTCCAATATTCATATTAATAGTTATTATTTATTAAATTTATGTCACAAGATAATTTGATTAAACTTGAGTGTTCTGATTGCCATCGGGTAACTTATCATACTTTTCGTAATAAAAAGAAGGTAAAAACGCGACTGGAAATACGTAAGCATTGCCAGTGGTGTAAAAAACACATATTACATAAGGAGACCAAGTAGTTTAGCTGTTTTTAGATTTGGGGGCGTCGTTCAGTGGCAGGACCTCGGTCTCCAAAACCGATGACGTGGGTTCGATTCCTACCGCCCCTGCCATAAAATCACTTCATGAATAAGCGAAGTGATTTTTATTAAATAGGAATCTGAATTGAATTTTTATTTATTAGCAAAGGCTAATATTTTTTTCTTTCTTTCTTCTATTGAAAGATCGCTTACTATACCCGGACCATTAATACAGCCCCCTTTACAAAAAAGTACGTCCATAAATCTGATTTTTGTGTTATTTTGAAATTCTTCCAAAGCTTGTGAACATTCTTGCCAGCCGGAAACTATTCTTATTTCTTCCTGATTAAGAATTTTTTTTAAACCGCTGGTGTCGGTTAAGCCGCCATCGGTTGGATATAGACGAGTAGATTTTTCGCTAATATCAAAATCAACAAATGTATTTTTATACACTTTATCTGCTAGCTCAAATTCTGTAATCAAATCATTTAGCTCTTTATAAGTAATAGTTAAAATATCAAGTTCAGGGTAATCTTCGCCAGCCTCCAATTTTTTTGCCAAGCATGGACCAATAAATACCGGTTTATAACCCGGATATTTTTTCTTCACTATTTTGGCAGTTGCTATCATAGGCGAATCAGCAGCCAAAGCTAAGTAAGGAATCAGCTTGGGATATTTTGTTCTTACCAATCTAACAAAACTGGGGCAGGGGCTGGCAATAAAACGAGCCTTTGGATCACTACTTAAAGCCTTAAGCACTTCTTGGTTGGTTGTTTTAGCTCCAGCCGCCACCTCAACTACATAAGAAAATCCTAATTTTTTTAGTTGGTTTATAATATGCGGATATTCATAGACTATCGGAAAAGAAGGCGCCAGCATGGCAACCATTTTGGCTTGTTTTTTAAGAAGTGATTTTAATATTTCAACAGATTGTGACATTAACAGATTGTGACATTATTTATTGGCTTCATTATTCTTGATCTGATCATTTGATTTTATTGGACAGGTATTTATGCCCAATAATTGATATAAACCACACCAGCCAATAAAAGCTGTAAATAAAGCAATAACTGTTAACACGTAAAACCAAGGGTTAATCAAATAACCTAAGATAGCAGCGAATATAGCAATAATAAGGCGAATAATTTTGTCAGTTGAGCCAATATTTTTTTGCATATATATTTTGTATAAATAAATTATTAAGTTAATTATTATTATTTATTATATCATTTTGGTAAATTTAAATAAAGTGCACTTTATGTTAATTTTACAAAATTACAGTAATGATATAATTTATTTACTACATGAATGCTATTAGATTTTATCAATTACTCAGGGAAATATTCGGCCAGCCGATACCTAATACCAATAAGATAGAAAATCTCGGTTTGTTAGCTGTAAAGATAGGGCAAATGTTTGCCTTAAGGCCTGATTTTTTAAGCGAGGAAGCTTGTCGTTCTTTGGCTAAACTTTACCGTAGTACCACACCGGTGTCGGTTACTGAAGTGGAGATATTATTGAGTAAAAATGCGCCGCCTGGTTTTAAAGATAATTTTATTTCTTTTAATAATTTACCGGTGGCTTCGGCTTCAGTTGGACAGGTTCATAGGGCTGTTTTAGCAAGTGGTCAAGAGGTCGCTGTAAAATTATTAAAAGCTGATGTTGCTAGTGATTTTAAAAAAGAAGTTAAACAAGTACGGCGTTTATTAAAAATAGCTTTGGCAGTTTATCCAAAATTAAAAGGTGTTGCTAACCCCAGTGAATTAATTGGTCAAATTGAGAAAACAACCTTAGCAGAGCTTGATCTTAGAAATGAAGCCAGAGGCTATAAGCTTTTGGGAAATATTGCGGACAAATGGCGTGATTATTTTGATTTAAGACATTTGGGTAAAACAGTAGTTTATGAAGAATTTTCTAATAGCAGAGTTTTGGTTACAGAATTTTTGAACGGACCAACTTTAGATGAACTTCTTGAGAAAAGACAATTAAAATATGATCAACTGTTGGAATTTTTTAAAATTCAGGGTTTTTACACTTACGCTGAAGGTATTTTCCATGGCGATATACATCCTGGAAATATTATTTTACAAAACGATAAATTTTATTTTGTTGATGCTGGTTATATTGGCCAGGTGGAAAAAAAGTTGCGAGTTGGTTTATTAAATTTTTTTGATGCCTTAAGTCAATATGATTACGAACAGTCGGCTGAGTATTTACAATCAATGTCTGAAGTTGTTCTTTCTCCAGAAAAATTTAAGGAATTTAAAGTCAGATTTTTTAAATTATATGAAGGTTTTAAAGGAGCTAGTGTAAGTGAGGTAAGTCTCACCCAAAAAATGATGGAGACAATTAGATTGGGGGTTATTATGGGTATGAGATTTGGTACAGGGATGTATGATATTATTAAAAGCCACATGTATTTAGATGGCATGGTTTTACGTTGTAATCCACAAGCTGTTCTTTTGCCGGATATGCGCAGATATGTAGAAGAATTTAAAAAATTTATTAAAGATTAATTTATATGTTTAATAAGAAAAAAATCGCTATTATTGGCGCTGGGCCGGGAGGTTTGGCTGCTGGTATGATTTTGGCTCATCGTGGTCACAGTGTTCAAATTTTTGAACGTCGGCCAGAAGTTGGCGGACGAAATTCGCCCTTAAAAGTCCAGGGTTACACTTTTGATGTTGGCCCGACTTTTGTTATGTTGCCTCAAGCTTTTGCTGATATTTTTTCTTTGTCTGGTCGAATTTATGAAAAGGAATTAGATATTAAACAATTAAATATTCTTTACCGATTGCGTTATGGCAATGGTAAGGATTTTGTGGTTCATTATGATAAAACTGAGTTAAAAAAAGAATTTGACAGAGTTTTTCCCGGGGAATGGTCAGGTTATGAGAAATGGTTTAAGTTTCATAAAATAAAAACAGAGCGGGTGATAGATTGTTTGAAAATGCCATATCAAACACCTTGGAGTTATTTTAACAGTAAAATTATTAAGGCTTTTAGATATATCCAAGCTCATCGTTCTGTTATGTCTGTTTTAAGTGACTTTTTCCAGTCAGAAGATTTGAAATGGTCTATGGCCTTTCAGGCTAAGTACTTAGGTATGTCTCCTTGGGAATGTCCCGGTACTTTTACTATTTTGCCTTTTATGGAACACGCTTATGGTATAGCTCATTATCGCGGCGGAGTGCATCAACTTTCGCAAGTAATGGCTAGGATATTAAAAGAAGAAGGCGGGGTTATTCATCTTTCTCGACAGGTCAATAAAATTTTAACGCATAATGGTAGAGCTATAGGTTTAGAATTAGCTGACGGTGAAAAAATTTTAGCTGATGAAGTAATTATGAATACCGATTTTGCTTATGGTATGAAAAGTTTATTGAATGAGGAAGATAGACCTTCTTTTAATAATGATAAATTAGCAAAAATGTCTTATTCTTGTTCTACTTTTATGTTGTATTTGGGAATTGATGGGACTTTTGATTTGCCTCATCATAATATTTTTTTTGGCAGTGATTATCGAAGAAACTTAGATGAAATTTCTAAACTAAAAATCTTGCCGCAGGATCCGGCTTTTTATTTGCAAAACGCTTGTGTGACTGACAAAACTCTGGCTCCACCCGATAAAAGCACTATTTATGTATTAGTACCGGTACCTAATTTGAGCGCTAATATAGACTGGCAAAAAGAAAAGCAATCATATCGTGATTTAATTATAAGTAAGATTGAACAGCGAACTGAGATTAAAGATATTAGTAAACGTATTGAGGTGGAAAGAATAATTACACCCCTTGATTGGCGTGATCAACTTCATGTCCATGAAGGCGCGGTTTTTAACCTGGCGCATGCAGTTTCACAAATGCTGTATTTAAGGCCCCATAATAAATTTAATGATTTGGATAATTTATATTTAGTTGGCGGGGGAACTCATCCCGGTAGCGGTTTACCGACAATTTTAGAATCAGGCAGAATTGCCGCAGATTTAATATCATCTTCATAAGATGTAAAATAATGATTAAAATATTGATAAGAAAATTAGATTATGAAGTGGTAGATAGAATTAAATGCCTTTTTGATTAATTAAATAAAGCAAATATATGAATCATAAAAAAATACTATTCATTTTACGCTTGTCTTTAGGTTTTATTTTTCTCTGGGCTTTTTTTGATAAACTTTTTGGTTTGGGATTTGCCACGGCCCCTGAACGGGCTTGGTTGACAGGAGCTTCACCAACAGCTGGTTTTTTGCAATTTGCCACCCGTGGACCGCTAGTTCAGTATTACCAAAGTCTAGTCGGCAATCAATTTATTGATTGGCTTTTTATGTTAGGTTTATTTGGTATTGGTTTGGGTTTGATATTTGGTGTGATGTTGCGTTTGGTGGCTGGTGGGGGAGTTATTTTGATGTTATTAATGTATTTGGCTTTATTGCCACCGGTAAATAATCCGTTGCTAGACGAGCATATTATATATGCTTTATTAATGGTTTATATTGCAGTTTATCCTTTTGAAAATTGGTGGTCGCGTACCAAATTGGTGGGCAAATATCCTTGGTTGAGGTGATATTAATTTTAATAGCTGTTGACATTTTATCTTAAACTATATATTCTAATAATTGAATATGTTTCAAAAAGTTTTCCAACGTCAAGCCCTATTGATGAAGGCTTTGGCTAATCCTAAACGTTTGGAGGTGGCACAGCTTTTAAGTCAAGGACAGTTGACTGTTTCGCAAATGGAAAGAATGCTTGGTATTAGACAGGCTAATATTTCACAACATTTGATGGTTTTACGCCGTCAAGGTGTGGTAGTAACAAAGCGTCGGGGTAAGGAAATTTATTATAGTTTAGCTCATCCTAATTTTACCCGTGCTTTGGAATTGGTGCGAGCTATATTGATGAAGACTTTTGGCGGGGAGATAGCACGCGCTGCATATTCTCTTCAATTAGTTATAGATCCGATTTGTGGTATGAAATTAACACCAGCTAATGCAGCCCAAAGTTATTTTTTTGGTGGAAAAAGGTATTATTTTTGCGGCGCAGGTTGTGTCAGAGAGTTTAAGAAAAATAGGCAGGGTAAGAAATAATTATTTATGTCTTTAATAAAAAAAACTTATCAGGTTTCTGGTATGCACTGTTCAGCTTGTGAAGTGTTTATAGAACGCGAGTTCCGTATTTTACCTGGAGTAGAGAAGGTTAAAGCTAATAGTGCTGGTTGGGTATCGGTTTGGTGCCAACAGGAACCAGATATAAACATTATTAACCAAAGAATTGCGGATCATGGTTATCAAATTAAGACCACTAGCACGCCGGTTGCTTTTAATTGGTATCGTTTGGGAGGGTTAGTACTTGTGATTACGGCTATTTATGTTTTATTTCGTCGTTTTAATTTAGCGCCTAATATAAGCGCTGGACAAGATCTTTCTTTAATCGTTGTTTTTGTTATGGGTTTAGTAGCTGCTGTATCCAGTTGTATGGCTGTGACTGGCGGTTTGTTAGTGGCTATTTCCGTTAATTATTCCAAAAAACACGCCAGCAGTAATAGCTGGCAAAGATTTAGACCTCACATATTTTTTAACATAGGTAGGCTAGTATCTTATGCTGTTTTAGGTGCGGTTGTAGGGGCATTAGGTTCAGCCTTGACATTATCATCGCGAGCTAACGGTTTTGTTACTTTGTTAGCCAGTTTAGCTATGATTATTTTAGGTTTAAAACTTTTGAATATTTTTCCTTGGTTTTCCCATCTAAGTATTCGTCCACCTAAATTAATTTACCATAAATTACATGATGCGGCTGGTAACCCTAAAGCTTGGGCACCATTCTTTTTAGGCGCAGCCACTTTTTTTCTACCTTGCGGTTTTACCCAAGCCTTGCAACTTTACGTTTTAACAATCGGTAAGCCTATGCTGGGCGGTATTATTATGTTTGTTTTTGCTTTAGGTACACTACCAGCCTTAGTTGGACTGGGGTTAATAACCAGTTGGTTTAAAGTTAGGCAACAAGCATTTATAGCTACGATAGCTGGCGTCTTAGTGGTAGCTTTGGGTTTGGTAAATTTAGGTTATGGTTTGAATTTGGCTGGTTTAAATATTGTTCTAGCATCCGCTCGTGATAATTTTAAAATTGCCACCAGCCGTCAAGGTGTGACTATAACAGACCCCAACGTTTTCTGGGATGGCCGGACACAAGTTGTAAAAATGGATGTAGTGGCGCGAGGCTATTCACCCAATAGATTTACTGTACAAGCTGGCTTGCCGGTACGTTGGGAGATAAATGGCGTTAATACATATGGTTGTCAAAGTTTACTACAATTACCAGCCTATAATATTAATACTTTTATCAAACCCGGTCTTAATGTGATTGAATTTACGCCCCAGCGTTCAGGACAGTTGATCTTTCATTGTTCTATGGGTATGTACACCGGTAGCTTTACAGTTTTACCTTCATCTGATCACCTAGAGCCAGTTAATCTACCGCCCAAAACCTGCAATCCAAAAATTACTAATTGTATTTGAATTAACAGATTTTATGAAAACTATTACTTTTCCTATTAGCGGGATGCATTGTGCTTCTTGTGTGATCTTAAATGAAGATTATTTAAAAAATGTGCCGGGCGTTATCGAGGTATCAGTCAATTTGGCCCTAAAGCAGGCTACTGTTACATATGACGAGCTTAAATCTAGTGAACATGATTTGTATCAAGCAGTGGAGAAGGCTGGCTATAAAGTGCCGAGCCATGAGATTAGTCAGCATAATCATTTGGAACACTTGCAAGTTGAGATTACTTTAGCCAAGCGAAAAGCAATTTGGGCTCTAGCTTTAGCAATACCAGTGGTGGTTTTAGCTATGGGTGAGATAATGATTGGGCCTATGATTGCTGGTTGGCCTGTATCTGTTTGGTTACAGGCTATTTTAGCTATGTTTGTTGTTTTGTTTTTGGGACGAAATTTTCATTTGGGTTTGTATAAAGAAATGAGGCGTCTATCTCCCGGCATGGATAGTTTAGTATCTTTAGGTACCTTAGCCACTTTAGTCTATAGTTTTTGGTCGCTTGGAGTAGGCGATCCTCATTTATATTTTGAAACAGGTGTTATAATTACTACTTTAATCTTATTGGGAAAATATTTTGAAGCTAAAAGCACAGGTCAGGCCAGCGCTGCTATTACTAAACTTATGCAATTTGGTGCTAAGAGCGCTCGTGTGCTTCAAGGTGGGCGAGAGGTGCAGATCCCGATTGAACAACTTTCAGTAGGACAAGTGGTGTCAGTACGGCCGGGCGAGAAGATACCCAGCGACGGGAAAATATTATCTGGTCAAGCATCTATAGATGAGAGCATGTTAACGGGTGAATCTGTGCCGGTAGATAAAGGTGTGGGCGAGAATGTTTTTGGCGCTTCCATAAATATCAACGGTTTTATTAAGGTTGGCATAACCAAGGTGGGTGAAGGCACAGTCTTATCCCAAATTACCAAATTAGTAGTTGAGGCTCAAACCAGGAAAGCGCCCATACAAAAATTGGCCGATAGGATTTCCGGTATTTTCGTGCCTATAGTTTTAGGTGTTGCCATCTTTACTGCTTTAGGTTGGTATCTAAATAGTGGCAGTTTGGCTAACGCTTTTATACCGGCGGTGGCTGTTTTGGTAATAGCTTGCCCCTGTGCTTTAGGTTTAGCAACACCGACTGCCATTATGGTAGGCACGGGTGTGGGGGCTCGTTTGGGAATTCTAGTCAAAAATGGAGAAGCTTTAGAGCGGGCCAAAAAATTGGACGTGGTTATTTTTGATAAAACCGGCACTTTAACTAAGGGCCAACCTGAGGTTATTGATATTTGGGTAATTGATGTTTTTAAAAAAGATGATGTTTTAAATTTAGCTGCCAGTGTGGAATATGGCTCTGAACATCCTTTGGCGCAAGCGGTGGTCAGGCGGGCAGCAGAGAATAAAAATGTTAAATTATGGCCGGTATCTGATTTTAAATCAGAGTCAGGTAAGGGTGTGACAGGCATAGTTAAAACGGAAGCCGGTGATAAAAAAGTTTTAGTAGGTACTTTAGATTGGTTGCAGAGTAATGGTGTGAATCTTGATAGTTTACAGGAGTATGTTATGACTAGGCGAGAGCGTGGCGAAACGGTTTTTGTTGTAGCAGTTGATAATCAGCCGGCTGGTGCGGTGGCAGTATCTGACACTCTACGCCCCGAAGCGGCTGACGCCATAATTAAATTAAAAACATTACATATAGATACCATTATGCTTACCGGTGATAATAAAAGTACGGCTCAAGCTGTGGCCCGTCAGTTAGGTATTAAACAAGTAATAGCTGAAGTTCTGCCAGAGGATAAGATTGTAGTGGTTAAACAATTACAACAGCAAGGCAAGCGAGTGGCCTTTGTGGGTGACGGCATTAATGATGCGCCGGCTTTAGCTCAGGCTGACTTGGGTATAGCTATGGGTGGTGGTACTGATGTGGCTATGGAAGCCGGTAACATTGTGCTCATGCAATCCAATCCTTTGAAAGCAGTACAAGCTATTGAGCTTTCACGACAAACCCTTCGCACTATTAAACAGAATTTATTTTGGGCTTTTATTTATAATGTTGCGGCTTTGCCATTAGCCGCTTTAGGAATTCTTTCGCCTATGATTGCAGCTGCGGCTATGGCGGCATCTAGTGTTTCAGTGGTGGGTAATAGTTTGCGACTAAAGCGTCAAAAATTTGATTAGCATTTAATTTTTTTACCCTTTTTGTTAAGATAATAATAAGCATTTATGGTTTATTATCGACTTATATTAATACTAGCAGCAGCCGGATTTTTTTTAATCGGTTCACGTTGTTCTCCCACCCCTCCTCAAGTTCCTGAGCCAATTTGGCCCCAAAATAAAGAACAAGTTAGTAAGTCTGAATCTAGTGATAATTCAACAGATTTTAATTATGTAATATATACTAATAGGGCAGCAGGTTATAATATTTTACGACCAGCTAATTGGTATTGGCGTCATTATATTGCTAATGAAATTAAAAAATATAATCCGCAGGTAGTGGATTATTTCATTACTGATCCTCAGCCATTACCCGGTTTAGATAGTGAATATCTTGGTCAGATAGTAATTGAAATTTCAGAAAGGCCGTTGGTTGATTACCAAGGGGCGGTTTCAGGATTATTTAAAACAGAAGCTGTAGTTGCTAATCAGTCGGCCTATCGTTTTGCTGGTGAGCGTGTGGGTATGTCTGGTGAAAAGAAATACTTAATAGAATATCAATTGGAATATAATAATAAAACTTATCGCTTAGTTTGCAAAGCTAAAACAGCTAATGATTCCGCTGTGGAAATTTTTGAACATATGGTTAAGAGTTTAAAATTTTGATGCTTATTATTAATTACAAATAATTGGATGACAATAGATTATTTTAATCAACTTATATATGTTACAGTTTAATTCAGATTTTTATAGAATGGTAAATAAAAGTAATAATAATGGTTTTACTGTTATTGAAGCTTTGATAGTAGTTGGTTTAATAGGAATAATTTCGGTTTTTATTTTGGTTAAGTTAGATATTTCTCGCCAACATTCTCAAGAATCACGGACGCAAGCCGATTTAGTGCAGGCGCGTAAAGCGCTGGCTATGTTATTGTCAGATACAGGTAAATGGCCGAATGGTTGTGAACCTTTTAAAAAAGAGTTACCGCCCGTGAGATTAAATACAATACAAGCAGGATTGGTAAAAAAGCCTGTTATTGGCGATCAGGGCGATGGCTGTAAGTGGCTAGAAGAAGATTTGGAAAAGTGGGATGGGCCTTATATTGATCGGGTAATTGATTTATGGGGAAATTCTTATTATTTAAATTCTGATTATCAGCCTTATAGGAATTGTCCTAATATAGCTCAAGAGCCTTCAGTATCAGTAGTTTTATCTTTTGGCCCCAATGGTCAAGGATTGAATTCATATGATTGCGATGATATATTTTTAAAATTAAAATAAAACCCCTCAAGGTTTAGCTTGAGAGGTGATAATTTTTAATAAACTTTGGCAATTATTTTTTTGAAAGGCTTTTAATGTCCATGGTCCGGGATGTTTAGCTCCCGGTGGCATAAAAAAAATTTTGAATTTGAGAGGAGTACTTTTAGCGCTCTCAAAAAGATTTTTAATAATATCGTAAGAGGGAACTTCTATAACCTTTTCTTTTTTTCCGCGAATTATTATTTCTTGGGCCGCTATACCATCTTGATGGTCTCCGCTGCGAGTAAGCCAATCCATTATAACGCCATTGGTAAACTCGCCAATGGCTTTAATGAACCAACGTGTTTTATTTTTCATTTTTCCTCCCTTAAATTAAAATTGATTTTTTTATTATTTCTTTTTTGATTTACTTTGGCTGGCAACATTTCTTCCGGTGTAAACAGCCACATAGTGTTAGATTTAGGCAGAGCAGGTTCTTTTTCTGGTTTATCTTGGATTTTTTGGTGCATAGCCCATTCAGTTGGGTAGTTTAAAATAATGGAGAAGATTAAGCCGGTCTTTAATCCTCGCCCTGCGCGCCCAGCTCTTTGTGTCCATTCCACTTTGGTTAGTGGGCGATGATAGTTAATTATCGTGTCCACATTTGGCAGAGCCACACCTTCAGTTATGGCCGAAGAACCAATGATTCCATTGAGTTGGTTGGTTTCAATTTTACGCCTGACTTCTTTAATATATTTACGTTCAGCTCCGCCAAAAGCCGTGTCCACAGCTAAACCAGAATTTTTCATTTGTTCAGCCAAATACCGGCCAGCATTTTTGTTGTTTACAAATAAAATGAAGGAGTCTCCTTGTTCAGATCGATATTTAGCTAAACGTATTGCTTCTTTCACCATAGGGTGTTCCTCTTTTATTGTTCGTACAAACGATAAAAGTTGATTGAAAATATCATTATTAGCAATCCAATTAGCATAGGATTCCTTTTTATAATAAATTTCTTCAGCCGCTTCAATGAAATTTTTGTACGAACATGTGTAAAGAACAGACTTTAAGTGTGTTAGAGATCGGTAGCGGGCTATGATTTTAAATACTTGCCTATCTGTGGGGTAGGGTAGGTTTTTAGCCAGCGATTCAAGATTTTTCAATTTTTCTTCTGTGAGTATTTTAGTATTATTTGTAATTAAACCAAGATTACTAAGTTCTTCAATAGTTAGAGCTACAAGTTCTTGACAATATTGTCCGGCTGTAGCCAAACTTTCTGTTGGTTTAACCACTGAAGTGACAAAATCTTTTGTTGGCATTTTTATATCTGCTCTAATGGTTTTAGTCACATAACAATTAGCCTTAGCCAATTCATCTTTACCGGTAGCTGAAAGAGAAAGTATTAAGCTACCAGCTTTGTTTGCCGCTCTGGCAATCGCCACGTAGGCATATCTTCCGTGAGCATGATGAAATTCATCTATTATTAACAGCGCGAAATGTCCGGTGGGAAAAGTTTTATTTTTCAGATCACTCAAGATGGTTTGCGGTGTAGCTAAAACCAGTTTAAAAGATCTATCCTGCCATAATTTTGCCCGGTTTTTGGGGGTCTTATTACCGGTCATTACCAGTACGCCTTTTTTATGGCCTACTAATTTTTCATATAATTTTTGGTGCTGATAAGCCAGTTCTACAGTTGGCACCAAAAATAATGTGTTCCATTCTATAGCCAGATGAATCAAGATGGCCATTATGGCTTTGCCGGCCCCGGTATCAGCATCAATAGCTACATTTTCCCCTAATTTTAAGGCGTTAAGGGTATTTAAACTGGTCATACGCCTTTGTTTGTTTCTGTCAAAATCTTTATCATATAATTGAGACCAGTCCAAAGAGGACCAGACAGTTGGTTCGTTTATAATTTCAGCCATTTTTAGCCTCTTAAATTGTTAAAAAACTTTGTTAATTTCTGATTGTTTTTTACCTTAGTTAAGCTTAACTTGTCAATATAAATTAGTTTAATTCAGCCTAAGTCGGCCTGTGGATTTCCTTTATTTTCAAGGTTTTGCTATACTAGCCTATGCTAATATTTAACCCATAGAGAGGAGCCCATATGGCCAAAGGTATGAGTAAATCACAGGTCTTAGCTGCTTTGGCGGAAAAGACCGGACACAGCCGCAAGGATGTGTCTATGGTAGTAGAAGAGCTGGTTTCTCTGGCCTACAGCGAGGCCAAGAAGGCTGGCGAATTTACTATTCCTGGCCTTGGCAAGCTCATCAAAAAGCAGCGCGCCGCCCGCATGGGCCGCAATCCTGCTACTGGTGAGGCAATCAAGATCCCGGCCAAAACCGTGGTCAAATTCCGTGTTGCCAAAGCTGCCAAAGATGCCATTCTCTAATTAACACCTGTTTCTCAACAGTCGCCCACTGTTGGTAACAGCAACCCTGAGCCCCTTAGCTGCTATGGCAACTAAGGGGCTGTGTTATACTGTAGGCATGGAAATAATAATTACTATTATAATATTACTCGGTCTTTTTTATTTAATTGGCAAGTCAGCTGATGTCATAATTATCAATGCCAAAATATTAGGCACCAATCTTGGTATTCGTCATTTTTGGTTGGGATTAATTCTTGGCTTACTGACTTCTATACCTGAATTGGTAATTGGGCTTAAAGCGTCTTGGCAGGGTTATGGTCAGTTGCCGTTTGGTAATTTAATGGGGGGAGTTTTAGTAATGCTCGGGTTGATTGCCGGTTTAAGCGCAGTAGTTAATAAGGGGTTAGATGTGTCAGAAAGTTTTCGTCACCGTGAACTTGGTTTAATGGCCTTATTTATCAGCTTGCCTTTATGGTTAATGTTTGATGGAGAACTTTCTAATGCTGATGGTTTAATTTTAATGATTGGTTATATTTTTTGTGTTTTTTATTTTATTCACGTCAATTATAAAGGTATTCCTGTTACAAAAGTAGTTGATGGTTCGTCAAATCTTCGTTCTTTATTGTATGCTATTTTAGGTTTAATAGCAGTGGTGATATTAGCCAAATTAATACTTGATATTTCTTTGCCTCTTATAAAGCGTTTAATTTTGCCACCTTGGTGGGTAGGCTTAGTATTTTTTTCTTTAGGCACGAATTTACCTGAAATAACCTTGGCTTTCCGTTCGTGGCGTAGCGGGGTAAGAGATATTTCTTTTGGCAATTTGGTTGGTAGTTCTTTTGCTAATTCTTTGATAGTTGGTTTGTTAGCTTTTGCTGTGCCTATAACTATGACAGTTGATCTTTCATATTATTTGTTTATGGGTATTATGTTAATTTTATTAATTGGTTTTGTAGGCTTATCTTATACTGGCAAGCATTTAAGTGTTCGTGAGGGGTGGATATTGGTTAGTATTTATTGTTTATTTTTATTGTCCCAAATTGTTATTAGAGGTGTTTAATGTTTAAGTAAATTATGTTTGGTAATCGGTTTTTTTGGGGCAGCGCCACGTCGGCTTATCAGGTTGAGGGGGGAAATATTTGGAGCGATTGGTATGAGTGGGAGAAGATGGTTGATTTAGAATCTTGTGGTCGAGCAGTTGATCATTATAATTTATTTAGGCAAGATTTTGCCTTAGCTTACAAACTTAATCAAAACGCTCATCGTTTGTCTTTGGAGTGGGCCAGACTTGAACCTAGTCCGGGTTTTTTTAATCAAGAGGCCATAGATCATTATCATCAGGTTTTTTCCGAATTGCGGCGGTTAAAAATAAAAATTTTTTTAACACTCAATCATTTTACTTTGCCGGCGTGGCTAGCTAGGCAGGGAGGTTGGGAAAATTATAAAATCTTAGATTTTTTTGGTCGCTATCTGCAACTTGTTATAAAGGAATATGGTCAATATATAGATTGTTGGTTAACTATTAATGAACCTATGATTTTAGCTACAGAGGCATATTTATTTGGACATTGGCCGCCACAGGTTAAATCATCTCCTCGTTTTATGAAAGTCTTGCAGAATATGGCTAAGGTTCATAATTTTATTTACGATTATATACACAAACATTATCCAATCGCTCAGGTTGGTTTGCCGCATAATTATTTTTCTTTTGTGCCTCTTAGATCAAATTCTTTTCTAGACCAAAAAGCCGTCAAACGCGCTGATGATTTTTGGAATCGTTTAGTTCTTAATTTAACCCAAGACAAACACGATTTTTTGGCTGTTAATTATTATTTTCATCAACGTGTCAGTTTTGGCTTTAATTGGCGTAGGGATTGGATAAAATTTGCTGATCCTAAAAAATTACATAAAGAAGTTTCAGCTTTAGGTTGGGAAGTTTATCCAGAAGGTTTGGAACAGATTTTACTGAATTTAAATCAAGAATACAAATTGCCTATTTATGTGACAGAAAACGGTTTGGCTGCCCAAAACGACGAACAACAAAAGAGATTTATTATAAATTCAACGCAAGCTGTTAAACGTGCGCGGCTGGCTGGTGTTCAGGTATTAGGTTATTTTTACTGGTCTTTGTTGGATAATTTTGAATGGGATAAGGGTTTTAAACCTAAATTTGGTTTGGTTGAAGTTAATAGAAATACTATGGAGCGATATTTAAGGCCGGCCGCTAAAGAATACGCGGCTATTTGTCAAGAGAGGATTTAAATAATCTTGTTTTGATAAGAAACTAAAGCAAGTGTAAACTTATAAGGTATGACTTGGTTAATTTGGGCTTCAGTTGGTTATTTTTTTAACGCCCTTGTTGCTTTGGTGGATAAATCGTTATTAGGTCGGGAAAGATTAGATAACCCGGCGGTTTATACTTTTGCTATATCATGCTTAGGTTTATTAGCTTTAGTTTTAGTACCCTTTGGCTGGCAAACCCCTTCGTTTATAGGTTGGGTCTGGGGACTTGCTTCGGGTTTGTGTTTTACTGCCGCTTTATGGGTAATGTTTACTGTGCTTAAATCAGGTGAAGCGTCGCGCGTGCCAGCCTATATAGGCAGTCTTAATCCCTTGTTTGTTTTTGCTGTTTCTTTTTTGTTAATAGGCGAAAGGCTTGCCTTAGAACAGCTTTTGGCCTTTGTGGTTTTAGTTTTAGGCGGTTTTATGATGGTTAGCGGTCGTGGTGGTTTAAATAAAAAACAAATAAGTTTAGCTGTTCTTTCCAGTGCAATTTTTGGTATGGCTTTTGTTTTTTTAAAGCTGACTTTTATGGAAACAAGCTTTATTACCGGTTTAGTTCTTTCGCGTACCGGCGCTTTTTTAAGCGGTTTGTTATTATTATTCCTGCCGGGCACACTATCGTCATTCAGCCATATGGTGAAGCAAACTAGCGGCGGAATAAAATTCAGTTTTTTAGCGGGGCAAGCTTCCGGGGCTTTAGCCGGGGTGCTTAATAGTTATGCTGTATCTTTAGCCAGCGTTACCTTAGTGCAGTCATTACAAGGTATGCAATATGTTTTTATATTAGTCTTAGCTTTGTTGATATCTTATAAATGGCCTCAATTGTTACGCGAGGAAATATCGTCAGATGTATTGGTGCGAAAAATTATAGGTATAATTTTTATTGCCGGTGGTTTATGGTGGTTAAGCTGGAGTTATGTTTAATGTCTAAATAACTAATAACTAGTTTAATTATAAATATATTTAGCTGTTAATTTTATTATGAAATATATTTTTTGGCTTGTTGTTTTACCGCTTTTAGTTTTGTTGATCACTGGAGTGGTGATGGAAAAAAAGGTGCCTTTTGTCAGTGAGCCTGAATATATAGTCACTTATTCAGCGTCTCATGCCCGTTATTTAGGTTACGACGGACTTGAACTGATGCGACAAATAATAAATGACTACCAACCTAAACAATTTCGTTTACAAGCTAATTGGAATGAAATTGAGCCTGAAAAAGGACGTTTTGATTTTCAGGAACTAGATGCCTTAGTAGCTTTGGCAAAAAATTCCGGAGCAACTATTACTTTGGCTATAGGTCGTAAATTACCCCGTTGGCCAGAATGTCACGACCCGGCGTGGTTAGCTGATATGCGGATTGACGAAATAAAAGATTTGCATTTTAAAATGTTGCGTACGGTGATTGAACATTATCGTTATGAGCCGGCTATAATCAGGTGGCAGTTGGAAAATGAGCCTCTTTTTTCTTATGGTACATGTTTGGCACCAAATAAACATCGTTTAGTAGAATCAATTAAATTACTGCAAAAACTTGATCCAGATAGACCTATTCTACTAACTGATTCAGGTGAGCTTTCATTTTGGTGGGAAACCGCTGTTTTAACGGAAGAGCTTGGAACTACGCTTTATCGGGTTACTTGGAACCCAGCTTTTGGCTATTTTTCTTATCCTTGGCCGGCTTATTATTATCGTTGGAAAGCAGGTTTAGTAAGTCCTTGGGTAAAAAAAGTAGTTGTTAGCGAGTTGCAGTTGGAGCCATGGGCGCCTCAAGGCTTAAAGACCTTATCATTAGCTGAAGCTCAAAAATCACTTAGTCTGCAAAAGTTTCAAAAAAATATTGATTTATTCAGGAGAACCGGTTTTAGTGAAGCTTTTTTGTGGGGAGTGGAATGGTGGTATTATGCCCGCGATAATTTAGGCGAGCCGGTTTATTGGCAGGCAGGCAAGAATTTGTTTTTTTAACCCCCAAGTTAGTTGTCAGAAGTTTTTAATTAGTATAAACTATTCAGGCGTTATATCGGGGTATGGCCTAATTGGCTAAGGCGCACGCTTCGGGTGCGTGAGATTCTGGGTTCGAGTCCCAGTACCCCGACCATAAAAATACTTTCCATTTGGCGTGGAAAGCATTTTTATTTTTGATGCATATAAACAACTGTTTAATCTTTTTATTTCTATAAATTCTCTTAAATAGAATAAAAAGTAAAATAGTTTTCATTCTCAATTTGGTTTTTGGCCATGAAAATCATTTCCTTCAGATTTCTTCTTTTTTCCGCCTGCTGAAAACCCAAGAGCGTTTTTTTCGGCAGGCGGCGGGGCCGAAAACGAAAAAACAGAAAAGGTAAAAACGCTTGCCCCAGCCCTCCCGCCCATACGCGGGCAACAAGGAACTC
>CALFUV010000011.1 GCA_937929825.1 uncultured Patescibacteria group bacterium | reverse complement strand
GATTTTTTAAAAGTACACCCAATAATGCCAAAATTTTGGCGGCGTTCGATGGAGCAAAACAACCCTTTGTTTTATTTAAGATTATTGATTATAGCTAAAAAATTAGCACTTGCTTTTTAAGCATACATCCGGCTTCCAGCGTGGTAAATTCAAATTTGACCATTCGGTTATCCCGCCACTTAGACTGTATGCTTTAATTTTTTCTTTTCTAAGTATTTTAGTTATAGTATTAGATTTTAATCCTAAATTACAAACCACTAAGACTTTTCTTTTGGCTAATTTATTTTTTGAAATTATAGTTTTAATTCGAGAAATAAAATCATCATATTCTATTTGAATTGAATCTGGTAGATGAAAGTGATTAAATTCCTCTTTTGCCCGCAGATCTATTATGATATTACCTTCTTTTATAAACCCCGTTTTTCTTTTAGCAAGATTTTTTTCAACATCTTCTTTGTTATTTTTATAAAATAAAGAAAATGCTTCTTGTGGATCTAGTTCATATCCTTCAATAACTTTATTTTCAGGCAGTTTTTTGCTTTGCTCAGGTTTATCAAGCAAAATCTGGTAATTATTTATTTGAGGGAAGTTTGATTTATCAAGATATTGAAAATAACCCTTTAAGTATGGAAATGGCGAATCACAACATATAAAGACAGCATTAATAATACCATTATTGTTGGCAAATGTTTTTAATAAATTTTTCTCTTTCTGTTTTTTTAGAAAGTTTAAAAGACCAGCAAGAGCAAAACCAGAACTGGGGCCAACAACAATACCATATCGTATCATTTGTAAACTTTGTAAAAATGAATCTTTAGCGCCAACCTCTTCAATATAATCGACATAATTTTTCCAATTAAAAGCTATCATTTTAAGCAGTCCTCTTGTTCTAACCCCGGGCACCGGATTGTTTGGTGTTCGTATAACGCCAACAGTTTTTATTTTTGGTGTTTTTTCTTTTAAATAATCAGACGTTCCAACCATTGTGCCGGTTGTGCCTAAACCAGCACAAAAAATCTGGATATCTCCAGCCAATTGTTTAAATATTTGCGGGCCGGTAATTTTTTTATGTCCGTTTGGATTGTTTGGGTTTTCATATTGTCCCGGATTGAGCCAGCCCTTTCTTTTTCCCCACTTTTTTGCTTTATAGATACCAGATGTTTTATCTGTCGGATCAGGACAAATAGGCTCTTTATTAACTAAGGGCTCAACTCCAAAAAGCTGAAGCATTTGTAATTTTTCATAGAGAACCTCATATGATACAAAGGCTTTAGTATTGGGAACACCAAGAAGTCTGCCAATAATCGCAAGAGATAAAACTGTATTTCCGGATGAATTTTCGATAATTGTATGGACATTTTTTAATTTACCTCCGTAATAAAATTCTCGCAGCATATTAAAGGCAGGAATTGATTTAACATTTGTTAGAGGAAGTGTGTTTAATAATTTTGCGTATATTCTAACGCCATCACTATAAAAAGGATTTAAAATCTTTGGCAATTCCACTAATGGAGTAAAAATTTGAGATTGAGGGTTAAGATAATCAATAATAGCATTATCGCCCCTGAATACATTGTAATATTTCCGATTCATAATCAATCAAATTTAAAATCTGGATCTATTTGATTGGTTAAATCTCCATACCTGTCTTTTATAAATGGTTGAGCAACATACTTTTTATGGAGTTCGTGAATTTTTTTAAGTCTTATATTTCTGGAATCCGGCAGAGAATCTAATTTTTTAAATATTTTTTCAAGAAGATGCTTATTTTCAGGAAGTAATTTATTAAAATCAATTTTCTCTCCTGTTCTGTCAACATATCTGATATGTGAATCTTCTAAAAATGACCCGGAAAAAATATTTGGAGATATTTCTTTATTTAAAAATTTTTCATCTTCAAAATCTTTTATCTTGTTTCCAATTACCATTAAGATATTTAATGTGCCCGCTTTTTGTGCCAGTTTTTGGTAATTTTTCAGGACTTCAATACTTCTTCTAGTAGGCTCAACAATAAGACAAAGCAGGTCAAATTGCGCGTGAAGAGTGCCCGCAAAAGAATCTACTCCAGCCACCATATCAGCAACCAAATAGCCATCCTTATCATCAAGATGATTAAGAATAATTTCAAATATTGATAAATTATTATGATAACAGCTGGCGCCTATTTCATCATCTTGATAAGTTCCAACGACAAATAAAGACAGGTTTTGCCTGCTTAACCCCAAATTTGCCAGCGGCGATTGTTTTAAATCCGTAATTTTAATAATTTTTGATTTTTTTGTCGGCGGTGTGGTTTTTCTAAAAGTCCCTAAATCACTAATCGGATTATCTCCGATGATCCATTTTTTTATAACTTTAGTTGTTTCAGGATGAGAAAGATGTTTTTCAAAAGGAAGCTCATCAAATCCTAGGAGTTTTGGTACATGAATATTTAAGTCAGCATCCACAACCATAATTGGTTTTTTGGTGATTTTCGCCAAATACAAAGCAAACGACGCGGTTATGGTGCTTTTTCCAGATCCACCTTTTCCTAAAAATGCGATCCTCATAAGGTAATAATTTGATCAGGCATATTACCCAATAAAACTTTGTATAATTGAGGAAAACAACCAACGGTAGCTACTCCTATCATATTTTTAGGTTTTACGCTTCCTGTGCCACACATATCGAATGTTCCTTCTGCCATATCTCTTCTTACCGCACATTGATCACAAGCCATGATTAGTATACCTTTTTCTTTAGCTATTTTATTAAGCCGTTTGCCAATCTCATTATCTTTTTGAAGTACATAAAGATTGTCATCAAAAAAGAACATCCCCACAACTTCTACTCCATGAATACCTTTTTCTAATTGAGGTAGAATCATGGTGGCTAATTGAAATGTGGACGCCATGTTTGTTCTAAAAATGTAAGCTACTTTCATATGATGAATACTAATATTAATAATTAAATTTATTATTCTATTGAGAATTTAATATTTTCTATCTTAAGCATCTTTGACATAAGCCATAAAATTCAAGCGAATGATTAATAATATTAAACTTATTTTGCCTCGCAATTTGTTTTTCTTGTTTTTCCAAGTGGTTGCCGATTTCAACTTTGCTAATTGAATTACAACTCATACAGATAAGGTGGTGATGATGATCTTGTGCTATTTCATAATAATCAATTCCGGCAATCATATTTTTTATGACAATATTGTTTTTAGTTAAAAATTGCAGTTCTCTATAAATTGTGGAACGATCAGGCCTGATTTTCTTAATTTTTAATTTTTCAACCATTTCCTGTTTTGATAGAAGACAATGGTTTTCAGACAAAATATCAATAATCGCTTTCTTAGTTTTGGTTAATCGCCCCCCGGAAGATTTAATTGCGTTGTGTATTGTATTCATAATTATTATTGCCTCAATGTTGCATTAGTATAGAGCATTGTTTTTAATAAGTCAAGTAAATTAGTAATAAGCCGTCAATAAGTTTTTTGTCATTATCCACCCCTAAAACTTTAAAAGGTTAAGAGTTTGGAGTGAAAATTAAAGTTTCAAAACATAGATTGTATTTCTTCCTGATATTTGCTCTTTGTGAGCTGGAAGAAAAATTAGGCCGATAATTACATTATTACAAAAAAATATTTTTTTAATTTAGTCTATTTTTAAAATATCCAGCAATATTGTTAATTAAAAATGAAACCTGATCAGTTTTTTAGATCAGGTTTTTGAAAATTTTGTTGGTTAATATATAACTGATAACAGATGACCCAGCTGTCAGTATGATTGATGCTAATAAATAATGCATCTTTAAAGCTTCTACTAAACAATACAGCAAAATTAAATTAGCCAACGACAGACTAATTTTCATTATTGTGTACCAAGTTAATTGTTTTGGTACAGATTTGAGATCGTAATTATTAAACGTCCAAAATTTATGGAGAGTAAAGTTTAATAAAAACGCCATAATGGTGGCGGTCGTAGCTGAAGCGATATACCATATTTGCAGCAGTTCGGTAAAACAGTATAGTATGGCATAATAAATAAACACAGCCAAACCACCACTAGTTAAATAGCGGAAAATTTGCCTTATTTTTTCTTTTTTCAAGTTACCTCTTTATTTTTGTTGGTTTAGCATAGCATAATATAATAATTAAATAAGGTCTATAAAGATATTTAATTAATTATGAGAGTACCTATAAGAAGGAGCGGTAAATATTCAAATATAAAACCTGATCCTTTTATAACCTCAGATAAACTGAAAGAAATTAAAAAAAGATTGCAAGTGTTAAAAAAGCAATTGCCATCAGCTATCTTGGAGGTTAAACGTCTTAGTGAATTGGGAGATTTTTCTGAAAATGCAGGCTATGCCATAGCTAAAGGACATTTACGTTCTTTACAGGATCGTATTAGAAAACTGGAAAACCAACTGAAAAGCGCTGAAATTATAAGCCCTCAAAAATCTAGAGGTTTGGTTGACATAGGCAGTAAAGTTGTGGTTAAGGTTAATAATCAAAAAATTACTTATCATATTTTAGGTTCATTAGAGACTAATCCATCCCAAGGAATAATTTCTTATCGTTCACCCTTAGGTTCCCTTTTGCTTAATCATAAGGTTGGCGATAAAGTGCGTCTGATAACAGGTAAAATATCCAAAGAATACCAAATTATAGCTATTGAATAAGAAAGTAATTTCTAGCCATCTGTTGAGTGGACATCTGGAAGTTATTGATAATAGTGTTACAATAATAACAAGACAGAATAATTTAATGTTCAACAGAACTTACAATTTCATCGAAGCCCTTAAACCAGCCGCAGCTTTTGGTGTTGTTTTTGTGGTGATAATTCTTTTATTTGTTATAAATGATATTATCATTACTTTTTTAACAGCTATTATATTTGCCATTGCCCTAGACAGACCGATTGACAGACTGGTGAATTGGGGAATTCCGCGAGTAGCTGCCGCTGTTACTCTTTATGTTGTTTTTTTAGGCGGGGTAGCATTGCTTTTTTATTTGGTGTTTCCTGCCTTAGCCAAGGAAATGAGAATAATAGCCGGTACTTTTGCTCTGCAACCAACAATGCCCTTAGCTGAGACTGTTATTTCAGGTAATCCTAAGAAACAGCTTTTAGAAGCCAGTGAATATATTTGGTCGTTATCCGATACTTTAACCGATATTATTGCTACCAATACTAACACTATTTTTGCTTCTATTTATAAGGTTTTCAATACTTTATTTTCTTTTTTGGTTATTTTCTTTGTGGCTCTTTTCTTAAATAGTCAACCTAATGGAGTTCGTCATTTTGTAAGTCTGTTTGTGCCCCAAAAAGGATTGCCGGCCGCTATGCAATTATTTGATAAAATTCAAAATAGTTTTGGCGGTTGGTTGTGGGGAAAAACTATCAGTTCAATTTTAGTTGGTTTAATAATATATTTATCACTATCAATAATCGGCCTGCCTTATAAGGTTACCTTGGCATTATTGGCTACTGTATTAAATTTTATTCCTTTCATTGGTCCCACCATTTCCGCTGTGCCAGCTGTTTTGCTGGCTATTGGCCAGTCACCGATTTTAGGTTTAGTGGTAGCTGGTGTTTATGTACTTACGAATGTGATTTTAGAAAGTTTTATTTTAATGCCTATATTAATGAAAAGTACTTTGCAAATGAATCCGGCTTTGCTAATACTTTTTGTTCTGATTGGCGGTAAAATTGGCGGTATTTTGGGTATTATTATTGCTATTCCTTTGGCAGCTATTGTGCCTATTATTGTGGAAGAGTATAAATATAAATCTATAATTTAAGGTAGAAGTGATTATTAAAAAATATTTTTATGTTATTTTTTTGGATAGTAGTATTTATTGTTTCTTTAGCGCTTTTGGTTAAAGGATCTGATTGGCTTATTATTAGCGCGGAAAAAATTGGTTTAGCCATTGGCCTTTCGCCCTTTATTGTTGGCGTGACAATAGTAGGTGTAGGCACTTCTTTTCCGGAACTTATTTCGTCTTTTGCAGCTGCTTGGCGAGGAGTAACCGAGGTAGTAACAGCTAACGCTATTGGTTCCAATATTGCCAATATTTTACTGATAGTGGGTTTATCAGCCGTAATAAGCGGGCGGTTGGTGGTTTCTAAAAGTCTAATAGATTTAGATTTACCTCTTTTAGCCATTAGCACGGTTTTGTTGTTGGGTATAACTTGGGATAAACAAATAACTTTTGGCGAATCATTATTGATGATAGCTACTTATGCCGTATATTTGCTTTATACAGTTTTACAAAAAGAAGTTGAGAGTACAGAGGAAGCGGAAGAAGTGTCCGGAGTTTTGCCTTCCCGGCAGTCAAGAAGACATCATTTGGTTGCACAGACTATTAAGCAGCTTGTTAAGCCTCAATTAACAATTAAGGATTTAATAATATTAATAACAGGAATAGTCAGTCTTATTATAGGGGCTAAGTATTTAGTAGATTCTTTAATTAATCTGTCTGAAATTCTTCAGGTAGGTGCTGGTGTGATTGCTATTACCGCGGTAGCTATTGGCACTTCATTGCCAGAACTTTTAGTTTCCGTTCGTGCGGCTTGGCAAAGAAAGTCAGATGTGGCTTTGGGGAATATTTTTGGTTCCAATGTATTTAATGCTTTAGTAGTCATCGGTTTACCGGGTATGTTTTTCGATCTAAAGATTGATGAACAAACTTTTGCCATAGGTTTGCCAGCTGTAGGTTTGGCTACCCTCCTGTTTGTATTTTCTGGAATTTCTAAAAGAATACATATGTGGGAGGGGGCTTTTTTCCTTTCTTTATACATACTATTTTTAGCCAAACTTTTTAATTGGTTTTAATTAAAGTGTTTTAGTGGCGTTGAATATACTTGACGTTTAGTATATTAAAGTTGATATTTTAATCAATTTAATTAATAACAGTAAATTTTCTTTTCCGCCCAGCAAAGGATTCCTTTTGCCGGTTTAGTTGTTTATATCAACAATATAAACAATCCGCCGGTTTAAAAGGCGGTTTTTTGTTTTTTAAAATAGTGAGTTAACAATTTAATAACAAAAAAGAAAGGTTATTTATGGAAACACAAAATTCAAGAAAAATTTTAGCTCAAGCGGTTCACCGCCAACGTGAGGTTATAGGCTATACTTTAATTTTTGTGATCATATCGGGAATTATCTGCATAGCTCTAGCAATTTTAACTTGGCTGTTATCTTGGGCTGTTTGTTGGTTGGATGTAAGCCTCTTAATATGGCTAATATCATTAGTTTGGCTGTTTATAATTAAATGGCAGTCAAATTTTTTAATTAATCATTATGAGCAAAATTATCAATCTAGTGGTTGGTAAAAAATAAACTCCCTAAATTAAGGAGGTTTTATTATGATTATTGATAAAGTTTTAATTATGACAAATTAAGCAATCAAGATAAATAGCAATAGATTTTTGCGCAGTTATTTTTATTTTGGGTATTCTTTTTTAAAGAGGAGTATAATTTATAAATGTTAGAATAATAATATGTTGCCTCAAATTTCCGTAATTTTGCCGACATATAATAGGGCCGATATTATAAACCGGGCTATTAATTCTGTTTTGGGACAAAGTTTTGAAATGTGGGAATTAATTATTATTGATGATGGTTCCAGCGATAATACTAGATTGGTAGTAGAAAAATATTTAACTGACGGCAGGATAAAATATTTTTTTCAGGCGAATCAGGGTGTGGTTGCCGCTATTAATTATGGCATTAATAAAGCCAGCTCTGAAATAATTACCTTTTTAGGTTCAGATGATTGGTATAAACCAGATCACTTATTGGTTAATTATAATTATTTACAAGTTAATCCGGCTATAGATTTGATTCATAGCAATGTTGAAGTAATTGGCTCATCTTTAGCGCCTGATTATACTAAACCGGGATTAAGCATAAACCTGGACAAATGTTATATTGAAGGCACTTTTTTTATTAGACAGCGGGTTTTTAAAAAAGTAGCGTTTACCCAAAATCAGCAAATAGCCGAAGGTTATCGTTTTGTTAAAGCGGTTCATAAATATGGTTTTTTTATAAAAAAAATAAATACGCGTACTTATATTTATGATCGCACTAGAAGTGATTCAATATTGAATAGAATCAGATAAAAAATATAACAGGATTATTAATTAAGAGGTGACGGGTGATAAAAATCAAATCAGCCGCCAGTATTTTCCATGAAGATTTTTAATTTTAAATGAGCAGTTGTTAATAATTTTATCCCTTGGCTACTACCAGGCCCCAAACCTCGCAAGCGCCGGCTTTTTTAAGTACCTTAGCGCATTCTTCCATAGTGGCGCCGGTGGTATAAACATCATCAACTAGTATAAAAATCCGGCCGGTAATTAAACTTTCTTTTTTTATTTCAAAACAACCTTTAACATTTTCCAATCTTAGATTATCAGCTGACAATTCACTTTGTGGTTTGCTAAAATGAATTCTTAATAAAACATTTTCGTAGGGCAAAGCGGTTTTTTCAGCCAACAGCTTAGCCAGTAGTTCTGATTGATTAAAGTTTCGTGCTCGTTGGCGTCTGTTAGTCAGAGGAACGGGAGTTAAGCACCATTGGTTTGCCGGTACAGTATGCCAAGCCGGCGGTAAATTAAAAGCCCGCATTAACCCGTACATTAGTTCAACTAAATAAGGTGCGGCGCCTGTTAAACCTTCAAATTTAAATGATTTTATAAGTGATCTAATATTAGGGTTACCATAAGATTGAGTCGGCCATAAGCCATTTAAATATTTATCTTTTTTACAAGCCGCACAAAATTCGCCTAAAGCACTAAGAGTGCCGCAGTCAGGACAATTAAGCTGACGAGGAAAGGTAAAAGAAGCTAAGCAAACAGGACAACACCAACTGCCCTCACGGCCACAAGCCAAACATTTGGTAGGCCAAATGGCTTCCACCAACCACTGTTTTAAATATTTAAATATTTGATTAATATTGGTGACAGTTTGAGATTGCTGAAACATATTCTTACTGTCACCTTTCATCATTTTTATTTAAAATTAATTTCTCCCTGCTTCCAGCCTATTGTTATTTTAGCTGGTAGTTTAATTTTGCCTTGTAACAGACGGGAAGTTATTTCGTCCTCTACCTTATCAGTCAGATAACGTTTAATACCGCGTGCGCCTTCATTGGGCGAGAAAGTATGGCGGGCAATATTTTCAGCTACGCCTCTACCAAGCCTTAGCAACAAATCCATTTTTTGAGCTTTTAGCCGGGCATTAAGATCAGCAATTTGCAGTTTTACTATTTCTGCCAACTCTGCTTCTTTAAGAGGATTAAAAATAATTATTCCATCAAGTCTGTTTAGAAATTCCGGACGGAAAAATTTTTTAACTTCGTCCAATAATTTTTCTTTGGTAGTTTGCCACTCTTCCTGCCAACTGGCTATTTTTTTAGCTTCTTCAGCAGCAAAGCCGAGTTTGGCCTGTTCAGTTAATTCACGCAAGCCAAGATTGGAAGTCATGATAATCAGAGTATTTTTAAAATTAACTTGTTTACCAGCAGCGTCTGTTAAATGACCTTCATCAAGCACTTGCAGCAGCAGGTTAAAAACATCAGGATGAGCTTTTTCTACTTCGTCAAAAAGCACTATGGAAGATTGTTTACGCCGCACGATGTCTGTCAGCTTGTTGGTATCTTTGTAGCCTACATAGCCGGCTGGTGCGCCAATTAGTTTGGAGATATTAAAACTTTCGGCAAATTCGGACATATCTAGCCTCACTAAAGCAGAAGGATCTTCAAACACAATTTCTGCCACAGCTTTGGCCAGTTCGGTTTTACCAACCCCCGAAGGCCCAAGGAAGAGCAGTGAACCTAAAGGACGATTAGGATTGCCAAGCCCTAAGCGTCCGCGACGAATAGCTTTGGCTACCGCCGTTACTGCTTCTGGTTGACCAACCACTCGGGCAGACAATTTCTTTTCCAAATCAGCCAATTTAGTTTTTTCTTCAGCCAGTAAATCAGTCATGGGCACTCCGGTAATATTTGCCACCACTTGAGCTATATCAGCTCTGGTTATTCTGCCCAAAGATTCTTTTTCAACTAAACTGTTTTTTTGAATATTTTCCAATTCTGTCCGCACAAGAGCTTCTTCTTCTTTATGAGCATTAGCCAAAGGAAAATTTTCTTCCCGAACAGCCAATTCTTTAGCCTGTTGCAGCTGTTTGAGACGAGCTTCTAGTTCGCGTAATCTGATATTTGCCCCCGGCGGCAAACGAGAGGTTCTTAAATGACTAGCCGCTTCGTCTATTAAATCAATAGCTTTATCAGGTAAAAATTTTTCCGGTAAATATCTTTCGGAAAATGCTACAGCCGCTTCAATAGCTTCGTCAGTTATGGTAACACCATGAAATTTTTCGTAATTTTCTTTTATTCCTTTAAGCACTTCAATGGTTTCATCAGGCGTAGGTTCAGCCACCTGCACCACCTGAAAACGTCTTTCCAGAGCAGCATCTGTCTCAATGGATTTTTTGTATTCTTCCTGTGTAGTGGCGCCAATACAGCGTACCAAGCCTTTAGCCAGCGCCGGCTTGATGATGTTGGCTAAATCCAAACTGCCCGGTGCCGCGCCAGTGCCTACAATAGTGTGAACTTCGTCAATAAATAAAATTATTTCCGGGTGGTTTTTCAGTTCATCGAGTATTTGTTTTAAACGGCCTTCAAACTCACCTCGGTACATAGTGCCGGCTACTACCAAACCCAAATCTAACGCCATTATTTTTTTATCTTGCAAAAATTCCGGCACCTTGCCCTGAATTATTCTTTTAGCCAAACCTTCTACAATAGCGGTTTTGCCTACCCCCGGATCACCTAAAAGCAGGGGATTATTTTTGGTGCGCCGACCCAAGATATTTATTAAACGTTGTATTTCCTTTTCCCGGCCAATTACCGGATCAACTTTTTCCTGAATTTCCTTGCTGGTTAAATCAGTACAGAAAAAATCCAAAGCCGGCGTGGCATTTTCCCGCGTATTCTCGCCGCGTTGTTCGGTAGAAGAAAAAGCTTCAGTGATATCCGGAAATTTGGAAGTGCTTTTCAGCAGGGAATTAATGCTTTGCCTTAAACTGCGCAGATTCACTCCAAGTTTAAGCCACAACTCTTTTACTTTTGGATCATCACTATTGGCCAATGCAAAAAGCAAATGTTCAGTGCCAATGTATTGATGTTTTAGCCGCCAAGCCACCAAGACTGATTGCTCTACTATTTTTTTAGTGGTTAGATTTAATTGGTCGCTAAGTATATCCAATAATGTTTCTTCATTCGGTTGTTCATTAAGAATACTGGGTGAAATTTCTGTTGGCCGGGTGTTTAATTTAGCGTAAAGCTGTAACGGGGAAAGCCCGTGTTTATCCAAAATTTCGGCCGCTAAACTGCCGCGCTGGGATGACATAGCTAGTAAAATATCTGCCGCTTCCAAATGTTGCCGGCCGGCATTTTCAGCCGCCAGCCGCGCCAAAGATAAGGTTTTTTGATAGTGAGTGGTGAATTTGGAGAAAATATCCAGCATATTAGTGGTGAATATAGAATAATTAATAACACCCCAAAAATCAAGGTAAAAACTTTATTCAAGTTGTTGTTATCAAAATAAATTTTTTATGCCATTTTCCGCAAAGCAGCTACACGTTCAGTAATAGGCGGATGGGTCATAAACAGACGGCTTAATTTGCTAGGAGTGTTTTTAAAAGGCGAAGATAAATAAAGATGCGCCGTGGCTTTGGAAACGCGACTCATAGGTGCGCTGTCATTTTCTATTTTTTCCAATGCCCGGGCCAAGCCTTCGGGGTAGCGGGTTAGCAAGGCGCCTGAAGCGTCTGCTAAAAATTCCCGCTGTCGCGAAACAGCCAGCTGGATTATTTTACCAATGATTGGCGCTACAATTGCCAGCAACAACCCTATTATTATAAGCACCCCGCCTTGGCGTGAGTTGCTGTTAGAGCGACGTCCGCCCCAAAAATGAGAACGCAAGAAAATATCTGAAAGTATAGCCAGTATACCCACCAACACTACTACCAGTGTAGCAAAGCGAATGTCATAATTGTAAACATGTGCCAGTTCATGAGCAATCACGCCTTCCAGCTCCTCGTTTTCTAGTTTGGCAATAGCACCTTGAGTAATGGCAATAGAAGCGTGTTTAGGATCTCGGCCGGTGGCAAAAGCGTTTATAGCTTGTTCTGGCAATAAATATATTTTGGGCATAGGCATACCGCGGGCGATACAAAGATTCTCTACCATATTCCAAACATAAGGATTTTCTTCTTTATTTTTAATTGGCACAGCGCCGGCTTGAGATAAAGCAATTTTATCTCCATGGTAGTAGCCAACCAGCGCCATAATAATAGCAATAATTCCAGCTAAAGTTAGCATGCCAAAAGTATCCCCGGAATATATACCCCAAGTGTAACCTACTAAAGCAATCAAAGCGACAAAAACTATTACCAGCAACCAGCTTTTGCGTTTGTTGGCAGAAATAGCGTCGTACATAAAATGGAAGAATTATGAATACTGAATAAAGAATTAATTTTAATTTTTTAATTCTAAATTCCAGATTCAAAATTGCACTTTTACATTTTGCCGTTCAGCTTCGTTTTCTATTTCAAAGAATTCGCGTTTTTGGAATTTGAACATGCTGCCCACAATGTTGGAAGGAAAAGTCTCCAGCATAGTATTAAGATCGCGCACCATGCTGTTGTAAAAGCGTCTGGCGGCCTGGATTTTATTTTCAGTATCAGACAATTCATCTTGCAGTTTGGCAAAATTAGCGCTCGCTTTTAGATCCGGATAATTTTCCGCCACAGCAAATAAACTTTTCAGCGCGCCGCTGAGCATATTTTCCGCCTCACCCTTATCATGCACGCTTTGTGCGCCCATAGCTCGGGTACGCGCTTCAGTTACTTTAGTAAAAACACCTTCTTCATGCTTGGCATAACCCTTGACTGTTTCTACTAAATTAGGAATCAGGTCATAGCGCCTTTTAAGCTGAACATCAATATCGCTCCAGCCTTCAGCTGCCCGATTTTTCATACTCACCAAACGGTTATAAAGGCTGATTATCCAAATAATCAGCACTGCTAAAATCAGCGGTATATTTAATGACCACTGGATGGCGTTAAAAAGCCCGCCAGCTAAAAGAAGAATTATAATTATTGCCCAAATACCATTCCAAAACATAAGTTTAATTAATTAATTATTAAATATCAGTCTGTTTAATCATAGCAAAACTTACTGCAATAATCAATATTAAAATCTCCGCTTTAGGCGGAGATTTTAATGACTGTTTTAAGTTTTATTTTTAGTTAATTACCGCACAACTATTACTTCTACTCGGGAGGCGGTAAAGTTGGTAATGCCCCGAACATTGGTAGCTGAAACTACAGTTACCTGATCGCCAACCTTCAAATCAGAAGCGGTGATATTTTCCTGTTTAAAAAGATCGCCCCCGCCAGATTCTGGTAAAACACGTGGAATAATACGGCGGATAACTTGGGTATCAGGATTTATCATCACTGTCAGATTGGCATCAGCCTCAAGCAGGTTCATTTCTTTTTTAGCCGCTACGGTAATTTGCCCGTTATTAACAGCAGTAATTTCTCCTACATAAGAATAAACTTCATTTGGCGTTGCTACCTCCGGTGCGCTTGTTTGAGTTGACTGTTCAGCAGGACCACTTGGCTGTTGTTTGGGCTTAGAGCCGGCGCTAAAAATTAAATAAGCGGCCGCGGCTAAAATAACTACTATTACTACGGCTATAATAATTCCCTTGTTGCCGCCCAGTTTTGGGCCAGCGCCGGGAACAGATGACATGCTGGGTGTAATATCAGACATAGTTTTATAAATTAATAAGCGATTAGCTTATATATTATAGCACAGATTTTTAGGCAATGGTAGCTGGCTTGGTTGAAAAGGATATTTGGATTGGTAAAAGATAGCCGATTTTTGGTTGGCTAGTAATTGTTTTTTGTTGCTTGTAATGTTAAAATATGCTATAGTTATAAAGTAAAATATGTAAATTTTAGTGTATTTTTTACCGATTTAGAAAATCAATTAGCTTATTTATGGTGTCTTATTTTGAATTACCTATTTATAAAAAAGGTCAATTTTCTTGGAAATTAGGTTTAAAAGTTGGTATTGTTTTTTTTATAGCGCTCATTTTATTTTTTTCTAGTTTTATCCAGCAGGCTTTTGCTGGAAATCCTGTTTTTCAAGATTTATCTACCTATACCAAAACACTACCTAATAATGCCGGAGATTATGTTACAGTTTTTTCCGGTTCTTTTGTGCCCACAAAAACCTCTAGCCATTTGCAGTTTGTTTACGATTATATGGCGTCTGCAAATTATTTGAATGTCTCGATTTTAGTAAGAATAAATAATGTAACTGTTTTTCAAGGTAATAAGAGTCTACCAAGTGGTGGTTTTTGGACAACTTTTACCGAAGGTTATGTGCCTTATAATTTAAATGCAGGTACCACTTATAATATTCAAATGTTAGTGGGTAAGGGCAGTCAATATAATGGGACTTATAGTGTGTCTATAAGAAATTTCTCCGCTTATAATTCAGCTCCATGGGGTATTACTGCCCAAAGTACCAATTCTTCTGTAACCTTATTTTGGAGTCAATCGGCACCTGCTGACGGTTTTAGAATTTTTCGTAATGGTGTTCAAATAGCCCAGGTAAATTCAACCACAAGGCATTACACTAATACAGGTTTGCCGTCTAATACATCTTATACTTGGTTTGTGAGGGCTTATTTAAATTCCGGAGTTTACTCTGATTCATATGATATTACCAAAGGAACCACCAGTGGCGATGTAATTCCGCCAGTTTTACAGATTCGTAATCCAGAACCCGGAACATATTATCAAAATCCCCCTCTTAATATTGCAGTTACTTACACTGATTCTGACAGTGGTGTTCTTTATACGCGTCATTGTGTAAGTATTGGCAATTGTGATCCAGGAACAACTCCAGCCTCCACTTTTACTAATGGTACTGCTATAGATTCTGGTATTTATGATGATACGCCGGGGACATTAGGCTGGTTTTTATGCACTAGGGCTAGTGATAATGCTGGTAATTGGTCTTCTATAGATTGCGCTAATTACTCCCGTCAATTAGTTAAACCCCAGATTTATAATGTTTCTGCCAGCGGCTCCAGTGTAACTTTACAATGGTATGATTATTCTACAGAAACGCATCAGATACAAATTTATCGCAGTCATAATGGAGGTCCTTTTACTTATGTAACTGATAACGTTAATTCCGGCAGTACTTCTTACACTCGTGTTTTGAATAATGAACCCTGTGGCACTAATGTTTATCAGATATGGAACATACAGCAAAGCGCAAATTCTGTTTCGGCTGTTTCCAATCCGGTTCAAGTTTGTGATGCCATTGCTCCAACTGTAACATCACTAAACGCTCTTACCCCAACACGGGTGGCGCCAGTTATTAATTTTTCAGCCACTGATAGCGGCGGTTCTGGTATTGCTTATTATCAGGTATGGCGCACTTCTGAAGCTAACTATCCTAACGGCTGGACTAATGTTTCGGGTAATATAGGTGTAACTTCATGGACTGATAGTAATGTGAACAGAGGTATTTGGTGGTATCGGTTACGTGTGGTTGACGGAGCAGGAAATTGTATAAACAATCTTGGTTCACATTGCGGCGGCGCGCAAACCGATTCTTTAGATCCGCGTACAGCCGTACCAGATGTGCGTGTGGTGCTAGATAATATAGCGCCGGTTATTTTAGAAATTTCGCCTAATCCCGGAACCTATGCTTGCTCTACCTCAAACCCAACTTATGTCAATGTTTATGCCAGTGATTCTGACTGGCCTCAATCACCGCCTGTTACCATACATTACACTACCACTACCGGAGCTGTGGGTGGCGGCAAAACAGGTGATAAAGGAAATTTTGATAATTCGCTAGCTCAAACCAGTTTACCGGGTAATAATTTGGGTCGGGTTTTGCAAGCTAGCACGCCCACTTGCGCTTCACCTCAAAAGCCTTCAGGCGGCGTGCCGG
>CALFUV010000010.1 GCA_937929825.1 uncultured Patescibacteria group bacterium | reverse complement strand
AGCAATGAGACTAATTTAGGCACAAATATTGCTTTGATTGAAACTATCGCTCGTATTATTAATATCTTGCTTGGTTTCTTGGGTGTAATCGCAGTAGTCTTGGTGCTTCTTGGAGGCTTTAAGTGGATGACCGCCGCCGGTGATGAGGGTAAAATTGATGAAGCCAAGAAACTCATGGGTGCTGGTGTGGTTGGTTTGGTAATTATTTTGGCCGCTTACGCTATTACTGCTTTTGTGATTAATCAATTAGTAGAAGCTACTGATTATACACGGTAAAAGTAAATTTAGTTACTAACTAAACATTAATCTTATGAATCTTATAAAGAAACGACTTAGAAAATTTACAGTCTGTTTATTATATTTTTTTCCAGCTGTTACCGCGGCTCAGAGTAGATTAGGATTGAATGAGTTTAAAAATAATACTAATTTAGGAACAAATATTGATCTAATACCAACAGTTGCTAATATAATTAACACTTTATTAGGTTTCTTAGGAGTTTTAGCGGTAATATTAGTAATTTGGGGCGGGTTTAAGTGGATGACTGCTGCGGGAGAAGAGCAGAAAATAAATGAGGCCAAAAAAATATTAAGTGGCGGAGTAGTTGGTTTAGTGATTATTCTATTAGCTTACGCCATCACATTCTTTGTGGTTGATAATTTACTTGAAGCTACAGGCTTTAGAGAATCATAATTAAAATAGTTTTAGTATCAAATTATATTTAATTTAAGTTATCTAACAAATAAAGTACCATTTATTAGGTGCTTTATTTGTTTAGAGTGATTTTGAAATTAATACATTTATTTTGACTTGAGTTAAAATATGAAATCTAAATTTATAATTTTCAGTTCTCTAATTGGGTATTTTTTACCGTCTTTAGTATTAGCTCAACTTGGCGACCTTTCTAATTTGGGTTTGAATGAATTTTCCAGCAATACCAATCTAGGTACGAACATCGCTTTAATTGAAACTATTGTTCGTATTATTAATATTCTACTTGGCTTTTTGGGAGTTTTGGTGGTGGTGGCAATAATTTATGGTGGTTTTAAAAGGATGACATCAGCCGGCAATGAAGATCAAATTTCAAGTGGCAATAAAATTATGGGTGCTGGTGTGGTTGGTTTGGTAATTATTTTGGCAGCTTACGCTATTACTGCTTTTGTGATTAATCAATTAGTAGAAGTTACTGGGTATACTAGATAGTGAAATATAAAAAAATTAAAACATCTTGACAGGTTTAGTTTGTTAACGTATACTTAATTTTGCTGTTAAAAGTTATCCACAACCTTTTAATAGTTAAACACTATGAGTAACACTAAATCCTTAATTTTTCTAAGCGGCCCCGTGCAGGTGTGACTTGTCTTATAATCTTTTGGTTCAAGGTCGCTTGGAAACAAGCGATTTTTTGTTGCTAAATAGGTTCTTTAAAAATTAAATACTGGAGTAGAAAGTGATAATTATTTTTATAAGTGAAGTATATTTATATAGTGGTAAATGAATAGAATATCTATTCATTCTTGTGGTTAATCCAAAATTAAGTGCAGATGGTGGATGCCTTGGTATGAAATGACGATGAAGGACGTAGCAGCCTGCGAAAAGCTTCGGTGAGGTGGCAAGCAACCTTTGACCCGGAGATTTCCGAATGGGGCAACCCATCTCGATGGAAGATCGAGATATCAGCCGCTGAATACATAGGCGGTTTGAAGGCAACCTGGGGAAGTGAAACATCTCAGTACCCAGAGGAAAAGAAAACACCGATAAGTGGTTCTGTTACTATCACTCGTGTAAACGTTTGTGAGTGGTAGTAGCAGTGCCACAAAATTCCCGGAGTAGTGGCGAGCGAAACGGGACCAGCCCAAACTTGGGAGCGCTTAACTTATGACGCATACATATCTTTGATAGGTATGAAGCATAAGTTTACGGCTCATTCGGCTAATGCGTTTCTAAGTGTTGTAAGATAATAGCGTCCTGAGGGTGAATGAACTTCAGGGGGAGAGAAAAATCAAAACTTTCCTAGTCGAACGGTTTGGAACAGCCGGCCAAAGCAGGTGATAGCCCTGTAGGCGAAAGGAGTTTTGTGCTCCTAGTTATTATTCTTGAGTACCACGGAACTCGTGAAATTCTGTGGGAAGCAAGCGCGACTATGCGTTAAGGCTAAATACATTTCATAACCGATAGTGAACTAGTACCGTGAGGGAAAGGTGAAAAGTACCCCGGTGAGGGGGATGAAATAGTACCTGAAACCATCTGCTTACAAAGAGTCAAAGCGCTTATCACTTCAGCGTAGGTTTTTGCTTAAGGAGCGTAGAGTAGGAATAAAATTAGATAATATTCTATATTCTAATTTTTCCTATCATTATCTCCAAAAGCTTGGCTTACAGCACCGAACAGCAGCAGTGCGAACCATCTGCAAAACAAGTATGGCGGCTGGGCTGGGAGCGGACTGTAGGCAAACCTGCGCTGAAGTGATGCGTGATGGCGTGCCTATTGAAGAATGAGCCAACGAGTTAGCTGGCAGTAGCTGATTAAGTCCTACGGGATGAAGTCAAAGTGAAAGCGAGGCTTAAATGGCCGATATGAGTTTGAAAAGCGGGGTGGGCGGTAACGCGTGCTTTCGCTTTTCTTACTCAAAAGCTGCTGTCACTAGACCCGAAACCGGGTGACCTAGCCATGACCAGGGTGAAGCATGGGTAACACCATGTGGAGGCCCGAACCCACGCGCCGTGCAAAACGCGGGGATGAGTTGTGGCTCGCAGAGAAATTCTAATCGAACTCGGTAATAGCTGGTTCTCCTCGAAATAGTTTTAGGACTAGCCTGTTCCATCACTCCCGATGGTAGAGCACTGAATGGATTGCCGTGGCGCAAGCCTAGGCGATCCAACCAAACTCCGAATGTCGGGAAGTGCTAGGAATGGAGTCAGAGCGTGAGGGCTAAGCTTCACTGCTCAAAAGGGAAACAGCCCATGATCACCAGATAAGGTCCCCAAATTTCAGCTAAGTGTTAAAGGCAGTCTCGTCGCTTAAACAACCAGGAGGTTGGCTTAGAAGCAGCCACCCTTTAAAGAAAGCGTAACAGCTCACTGGTCTAGTGACTTGGCGCCGAAAATGTACCGGGGCTAAAGCTGAATACCGAATCTGTGGACTTTGTCGCAAGACGAAGTGGTAGAGGAGCGTTCTGTACGCTGTGAAGGAGTAGAGGTGACTCGCTCTGGAGTGTACAGAAGTGCGAATGTTGGCATGAGTAGCAAAAAGACTAGTGAAAACCTAGTCCACCGTAAACCCAAGGTTTCCTGGGCAACGCAAATCGACCCAGGGTGAGGCGGTCCTAAGGCGAGGCCGAAAGGCGTAGTCGATGGATAGCAGGTTAATATTCCTGCCCCGCCATTTTGGTTCCGATGGGGTGACGTCGTAGCAAAGGTTCTGCGCGATTTGGTTATGCGCGTGTACCGTGAAGCCGTGTCTGGTTGGCAAATCCGCCAGAGTAATCGGCAGGCACGGGACGCAGGTAAGGGGGTAACCCTAAACCAATAGAACCGGCGAGATGACCTAGAAAACCCTCTAGGGCTAACTAAATGGTGACCGTACCGTAAACCGACACAGGTGGGTGAGGCGAGTAGCCTCAGGTGTACGAGAGAACCCTTGTTTAGGAACTCGGCAATACAACGGCCGTAACTTCGGAATAAGGCCTGCCCCGATTTATCGGGGTCGCAGTAAAAGACGTCAACCGACTGTTTATCAAAAACACAGGTCCCTGCAAAGCCGTAAGGCAACGTATAGGGGCTGATGCCTGGCCAGTGTCAGAACGTTAAGGTAAGAGGTCATGCGGAGCAATCCGCGGCAGCCTTGAGCCGAAGCGCTGATGAACGCCGGCGGTAACTATAACCGTCCTAAGGTAGCGAAATTCCTTGTCGGGTAAGTTCCGACCTGCACGAATGGCATAACGAGTTGACGACTGTCTCAACAAGGGACTCGGTGAAATTGCAAGACCCGTGAAGATGCGGGTTACCCACGGCTAGACGAAAAGACCCCGTGAAGCTTTACTACAGCTTGGTATTGAGCATTAGAAGTGCTTGCTCAGAATAGGTGGGACGCTTTGAAGTTCTGACTCCGGTCAGGGCTGAGCGGACGGTGAGATACCACCCTAGCGGTTTTAATGTTCTAACCTTAAGCCGTTATCCGGCTAAGGGACAGTATCTGGCAGGTAGTTTGACTGGGGCGGTCGCCTCCTAAAATGTAACGGAGGCGTTTACTAAGGTTGGCTAGCTCCCGATGGAAACGGGAGTGATAGGGCAAACCCAAAAGCCAGCTTTACTGCAAGGGCTACAACCCGAGCAGTTGCGAAAGCAGAAGTTAGTGATCCGACGATCCAATATAGGATGGTCGAAGCTCAACGGATAAAAGTTACTCCGGGGATAACAGGCTGATCGGGTCCAAGAGTCCACATCGACGACCCGGTTTGGCACCTCGATGTCGGCTCATCGCATCCTGGGGCTGGAGAAGGTCCCAAGGGTTAGGCTGTTCGCCTATTAAAGCGGTACGCGAGCTGGGTTCAGAACGTCGTGAGACAGTTCGGTCTCCTGTCTGTCGTGGGCGTGCGAAAATTGAGAAGGCTCTTCCCTAGTACGAGAGGACCGGGAAGAACGAACCTCTAGTGTACCAGTTGGTTTACCAAGACCATTGCTGGGTAGCTACGTTCGGCACGGATAAACGCTGAAAGCATATAAGCGTGAAGCCGTCTTCAAGATTAGTTTTCGTTATAAGGAACCAGGGAGAACACCTGGTTGATAGGTGGTAGGTGTAAGGGTGGCAACATCTTTAGCCGAGCCATACTAATCGTCCAAAGGGTTAACCACAAGAATGAATTGATATTAAATTTACTTTAAATGCAAAAATATAAACATGATGGCTGGCGTTTGGCGCTAGCCCTGCTCTTTGTTACTTTGCTGGTAGGAGTGGTATTTTATTTAACACCACCTGTCTTATCAGGGAAATAAATACGCGCCCTTATATTTTAGTGATATAAAATAAATTGGGGTATACAACTCTCGTGCTTCAAGCCAAGGGGCAACACCTCTTCCCATCCCGAACAGAGCCGTTAAGCCCTTGAGCGCCGATGATACTCGGACATTAGTCCGCAGGGAAAGTAGGCCAGCGCGAGAGTTGTGTACCTCATTAATAAGTTAGAACTAATCACTAAAATATAAGGGCGTATCTTTTTATAAATAAAAAATATTGTGTGATCTGTTAATATAAATTTTAAGTAAATTTTTTGAAAGATTATCTTTAATTTTTTGGCTTTTATTGCTGTTAGAATAAAATCAACACAACCAAAGATTGTATTGATTATAATTATATAGTTCGGTTTATTGTGGTACACTAAGTTGGTAATAATCGTAAACAAATGAATCGAATTTACGCTGATCTTCATATTCATTCCCGTTATGCCAGAGCCTGTTCACCGCAACTGACCGTGGAAAATATTGATTTATGGTGCCGAATTAAAGGTTTGGGGTTAGTGGCGACTGGTGATTTTACACATCCTAAATGGTTTGCCGAGCTTAAAGAAAAACTGGAACCACACGGAGAAGGGTTATATCGATTAAAATCTACTTATAGGCGGTACGAGCCGAGGTTTACCCCAGTTGCCGAGACAGATGTTCATTTTATTTGCGGTACAGAGGTAGCTTGTATTTATAGACATAATGACCAGACTAGGCGAGTTCATCATTGCATTTTTGCGCCTAATTTGGAGACTGTTGATAAGATTAATAAGGCTCTTAATACCCGAGGCGGTAAATTAGCAGCTGATGGCCGTCCAATTTTAGGAATATCTAGTAAAGATTTATTGAAGCTAATATTAGAAATTGATTCAAGGTGTGTTCTTGTTCCGGCGCATATTTGGACGCCTTGGTTTGCTATTTTTGGTTCTAAATCAGGATACAATTCAATTCAGGAATGTTTTGAAGATTTAACACCCCATATTTTTGCTGTTGAAACAGGCCTTTCGTCTGACCCCCCAATGAATTGGCGAATTTCATCCTTAGATGGCATTACTTTAACCTCACATTCAGATGCTCACAGTTTACCAAACTTAGGCCGAGAGGCAGATATATTCGAAGGTAGCGAACTTTCTTATAATGGCATAATGACTGCTATTAAAAACGCTGGTCAACAAAATGAGATAGTAGATGAAAAAGTAAACTTAAACAAGCTTAGATTTATAGGTACTATAGAATTTTTTCCTGACGAAGGACGTTATCATTTTGATGGGCACCGCGAATGTAAGATTTCTCTTTCACCAGAACAAAGTTCAAAATTAAAAAATATTTGTCCTAAATGCGGCCGAGAATTAACAATTGGTGTTTTAAATAGAGTGAATGAATTATCAGACAGAGCTAAAAATATAAAACCAGCTACATCCCTGCCTTATACTTCTTTAATTGAACTTGATAAATTATTAGCCCAAGCTTATGGAGTTAGTGGTCGGCATACAAAGAAAATTACCAATGATTATTGGCAATTGGTATCTATTGGCCGTGGTGAATTACCTTTACTGATGGATATGCCACTTGAAAAATTAGGTCAATATGCTTCAGAAAGAACAATTGAAGCTATTAGACGATTGAGATTGGGTCAAGTGGCAGAGGCAATTCCCGGATATGATGGTGTTTATGGTACAATTCATCTTTTTAATAGTGAAGAACGGATAAAAAGTAAGCAAGCCGTTTTATTTTAGTTAAAAACAAAACCCGCCGGAAATTTGCGGCGGGTTTTGTTTTTAAATCCTCCTAGGGAGAATTTATTTAGCGGCGCTTCTTACCACCCTTCTTAGCTTTTTTGGCAGCCTTTTTTACTTTTTTAGCCATTAATATCACCTCCTTCCTCAAAATGTAATCAAATATTGATTAATTGCTTTAAGAGTACGATTAAAAATAATTTCTCTTTAAGCCAGCAACAAGCTTTTGTACTTGTTGATTCTTTAATTATAAAAAAAAAATATTTAAACAACAAGCTTGTGGATAACTTTATAGTCAACAATTGATTGTTTTAATTTTTTATTTAAAAGATCAACGCCATAATAATTTAAATTAGTAAAATATTTTTTATTAAAAAATTAGAATAAATTTACAGATAAGATGGTAATAAAATTATTTAATAATCAACTAGAGATTATTTTTTATATTTTTTATTCTGATTTATTAATTATGATTGTTTTTTGTAGTGGTGGAGATAGCCGGATTCGAACCGGCGACCTTCGCATTGCAAATGCGACGCTCTAACCAACTGAGCTATATCCCCATAACACAATAAGATGACAAGGCTAAAACCCTACTACTAGTTTTTATAAGGTTAAACTACTGAAATATCTTGGTAAAATAGCGCGGCCAATATCACCCAGTAAACCCGTCATAGCCATAAAACCCAGTATTATAAGCAGTATTCCTATAAGTTTATAAAATAATCTCGTTCCGCCGGAAGATCCTAAATGTTCTTCTGGCCAAGGTAGTTTGCCAAAATTTTCTATTATCCACTCTGTTTTCCAAGTCATCAAAAAACCAACCAGTACCATTATTAAGCTGATGATTATTTTCATATTTTTATATTTTAATTACTTATGAGTTGAATATACCAAAATTACTCATTTTAGTATAGTATGTTATTACTTAGTTTTAGATAGTTTTCTTCAGTCTTATTTGGATTTGGGTAATTAATATTTAAAATATATCATTTATAATGATATATAAATTAATATCTAGTATATAAATATTTATTTAAGTATATTTAGAGGTAGAGAGGATATTTTTATTATCAGTTCTTTATTGTCATTAGGTTGGACTGAATTAGTTTTTTGTTGGCCGCAACGTAAACAACGATGAATAATTAATTTTTCTCCATGCCTAAGGTAAAGTCCCACTGGCGGCATTAACCCGCAGCAATTAGCTGATCGGTCACCGGGGTTTATATCAACATGTTTACTCCACAAGCAAGCCGGACAGTGATTGGTATAGCCAGATCCTTTTATTTTGGCGCCGCAATTGTCACAAATAAAATCCTCAATCTTTTTTTGAAATTTTTTTGACATCTACATCTAAATTCTTTGGTGGGCGCTTAGGGACTCGAACCCCAGACCTTCTGCGTGTAAAGCAGACGCTCTAACCAACTGAGCTAAGCGCCCCTAACGACTAGATTAGTTATGATGGTGCAGTAATTATAAACCTTGCGTTAATCTTTTTCGGACTGGACTAACTGACTGGCTCTGTGCGGAGTAGTCAATTACGACAAAGTTACTTCTGGTGCCGTAATTATACACTTTGCGCGAACTTTCTTTGAAAAGAATTATTGATGCTCGGGCGGGCAAAAAAGGAGGGGGTTGGGGGGAAGGAATTTTTGCCCGCCTGCTTGGGCTTCGCCCTAAAATTTTTTGAGCGAGCAGACGGCGGGGCCTCAAAAGGATGGTGGGTGGATTTAATTTTTTTACGTTATTCACCCTTAGTCACTTCGCGGACAGAAACATTGTAGCTCACGCCGTTATTCAAAGTGATTTTGATTGCCCTGCCGCTTACTTCCACGGAAGCAACTTTTTGTCCTTCAATTCCTTCCTTAAGCCCTGTAAGATTTTCCGTGATTCGCTTCTCGTATTGCTCTTTGGCTGAACCGATCTCTGCTGGCTCGCCGAAATTCAATCCAAGCGGTAATTCTTCGTGATGTGAAATGCCGATTTCGGTTTTGGCTGGTCCGAATTTGCTAGCTGGCTGATAGAAACCAACACCCGGAATACCTTTATAGTGCCTATATCCAGCGGCAATCGTGTGAGTTAAATATAGCGGGCCACGACCGGAAATCAACACCGGCTTTGACGGATCAACATCAGGTGGAATTACTTTGTCCAAATCTTCAACCTTAAAATCTCCAGCGAGATTAAACTCAATAAGGGTATAATCTTCGGTTTCTTTTTTGACCAATGTAAATCCTTCT
>CALFUV010000009.1 GCA_937929825.1 uncultured Patescibacteria group bacterium | reverse complement strand
TATTGCTGATGGCAATAATCTTAATTTATTGAAAGACGGGCAGGCTACTTGGACTATACCAGCTACTTGGCCCTTAACAGGTCAGTTTCGCATTCGCGTAGGCATTCAGCCCGAAGGTGCTAATACGCCTTATTTTGACAGTGGCATAATAAATATTGAAAAACCACTGCCAACCTATTCTGGTATTACCGTAACTTCGCCAACTGCTGGCGATGTTTGGCGGGCAGGTCAGAAGTATGTGATTAATTGGCAGACATCAAATCTCACTATGCGGCCTGTTTTGGGTAATATACAAATTAATCTGGTGCAAAAAAGTTTAACCAGCGAAAGAGTTTGTTTGGTAGTTGAATCAACACCAGATAATGGCACTTTCACTTACCTTGTGCCCGATGACCCTTTTTTTAAATGCTTTGGTAAGGTGGTTATTAGGGTAATTAGCCAAGATTCATCCCCAAAGCTTCAAGGTGAAAGCGAGCAGTTTACTATTATTGGTATGCCCAAGCCTTCAATTATAGATATAGCGCAAATTCAACAGGAAGCTTCAGAGGTTTATAATGGTTTGTCTGCAACTCCGTTGTCAGGCCCAGTAAAAGAAGCTTTATTAGATCAGGCTGATGTTATGATAAGCAAGATTAAGACTACCAAAGAAAAAATAAAATTAATGGAAGCCGAGCTTATTCGTCTCAAAGAATTTATTGCTTTTGGCACTGCTACCACCAAATTTTTGGGTGAAGGTGAACGTGCTGGTGTGGTGGCTAGTTATATAGAAACTTATGGTCGAGCGCCTTCTACAGAAGCAGAATGGCAGGATGTCATAAAGATTGCCAATGGTCGTTGGCCGGCCTTGCGCCATGAAGTTAAAGAAAAATTGGCTGAAACCAAGTTTAGGGAAATTTACCGCCGCCCGCCCCAGCGCGATATAAGCAAATATGACGAAGCCGCTGTGGTGGTAATGGCTTATGGTTTACGTCCAGCTAAACGTAATTTAAACAGCGAGTTGGCCGCTATTAAATCATTCACTGCCGTGTATGGTACCGCTCCAGCCTCAGCCGCTGATTGGGATGTGGTGCGGGCTATTGCTTATTCCGGCGCCAGTCGTCAGCTTAAACCCACCAACGCGCTTGATTCTGATAAAGATGGTTTAACTGATGAAGAAGAAGCTAAGTATGGCACAGATCCGCATAACCCCGATACTGATGATGATGGATACTTAGATGGCGAAGAAGTTCGAAGCAATTATAATCCTTTAGGATCAGGACGTTTAGTTCGGTAATTATAGCCGCCTGATATATTTTATGGAACAATTATCACAAATATTACAAAATCCGTGGGTTGTATTAGGACTTGTTATTTGGACCATACCTTGGAAAGGTTGGGCCTTGTGGCGATCTGCCCGGGCAGGGGAGAAGCTTTGGTTTGTGGTTTTATTGGTAATTAATACTTTGGCCATTTTAGAGATATTGTATTTGTTTGTTTTCAGCCAAAAATCAGTTGCCAAAAAATCAGCCATTCCCAAGTCTTCATCGTTGCCTATGTGAATTTTTATCTTAACCACCGCCGATCTATACCGGCGGTGGTTTTATTTTAGTTATTAAATTTTTTTATAATTTTTGCCAGAGAATTATGGTCTTTGATTTGTGGCTGTGTTTATTATAATCTGCCACTTAAATATCTTTATTAAGCCCGGCTATATTGTTTGTTTGGTTTGAATTGTTTTTTCCAAGATCTGGCTTAAATAAGTTTTGCCGGGTAGTAAATCAGTTTGCTTATTAGTTAGTATTTTGTTCAGATTTCTGCGTTCCTAATTTGATTATATTTTTTACGAGCTGAGCCAAATTAGTTGAAATTAATTTACTATATACCAAAGCTATAGCCTGCATAATTGTATTTATATTTTTATCCGTTTTTTAATAATGTCTTATTGATTATTTCAGCTTAAACTTTCTGTAAAACTTTATAAGCAGTGAATTTGTAGCTCATATTTAAAAAGCCGCTTATTATTTAAGCGGCTAAATTAAAATTATTTTATGGTTTATGTTGGCGGCTGCTGGCTCGAATTATGCCCCAGCATATTATAATTAAACCGGTGGCCATGCATATGGCGCCAAGTGTGCCTAATTTGGCTTGAGGCGGTGTTATTAAGATGCCGCCAATCAACATTATTAGCACCCCGCTTGCCATTATAGCAGTGGTTATATTGTGGCTGGCAAGTTTTTTCATTTTAATCTCCTTATATTTTTTGTTAGCTTCACCCTAGTACAAAGAATTGTTCTGGTCAAGGTCGGCTGATGAAAAATTTTTTGAGATTAAGAAAAATAAAGTTTCGGTTTTACATTGTCAGCTTATTAATTTGTTAATTCAGATTTTATAAGTGTTGGTTTAATGTAAGTTAAGTGTCGAAAAAATCTATTGGTATTTGTCCGGTTGCCTGCTTGGTTCATGCCAGCATCATATTAGTCAGCGTATATAACCAGCCTTGCCTTAAACTGCTGGCCGGGGCAGTAATTCTGGTATTGCTTTTTAAATTATTCGGGCGGGCGGGGAGAGTATTTACGGTTAGTTATACGCCATTTTTCGGCGTATTGCCCCAAACCCATTTTATTAAAATTATTACGTCGTCGGGTTGATGCCTGCGACCATTCCAGCACACTGGAAAAATTAAGCTTGTATCTGCCTCGTACTACCACATAGTTTATTTCACCCAGCTTTATAGCTTGTCTAATTGTTTTTGTGGATAAACCAAAAAGTCGTCCAGCTTCACTTATAGATATACGAATAGGGGATATCATAAAATTTATATATAAAGTATAGAATATTCTATACTTTATTACAAATATTAACAAAAATAGCCATATAATAAGGAAAATTTAGTTGTAAATTGCTGTATTTGTTACTTGTTAATTTTTAAATCCGTAAGTATATTAATAATCATTAACTGGTTTTTTGTTATTAATTTAGGCCTTGCCAAAAGGCTTAAAAATATGTACAGTAGCGTTTGTATCTTGTAACAATTATTACGCATTTACGTCTTATTATATGAAGCTATCGCGCAGGATTGAGGAGGAGATCCTGCTTTTAAAAATTAAACACGGTGATCAAGCTGCTTTTGCGGTTATTTATGATCGTTATGTTGATGCTTTATACAGATTTGTGGTTTTTAGAGTGCCGTCTGAAGAAACAGCTCAGGATATTGTCAGTGAACTTTTTTTAAAAGTTTGGCAGTATCTGGCGATTGATCAAAAAAAAGTGGATAATCTTCGGCCGTTTCTGTATCAGGTAGCCCGAAATTTAGTAGCTGATTATTACCGCACAACCCAAGAATCACTGCCCTTGGAAGAAGCAATGGAAGTTAAAGACAGCAAAAGTATTAGTTTGGATCGCCGGATTAGTTTGGTGGAATTGGAAAAAGGTTTGCGTCTGTTGAAAGATGAGTGGCAGGAAATAATTATTCTGGCTCATATTGAAGGTTTTAAGCATAATGAGATAGCCGCCATTATTGGCAAAAGCGCTTCAGCCACTCGTGTTATGCTCCACCGGGCTATGCAGGAATTAAAAAAAGTTTTAAATAAGCTATAAATTTCAATGTCCGATAGTTATCTACAACATCAGTTATCAGAGCTTAAAAGCGTGAAGACTGCGCCGGTTTTGTGGCGCCAGCAAACCAAAAGTCAGTTACTGCAAAAAATTGCCGGTACTGTGGAACAACCTTATACTTGGCGCGAGCAAGTTTGGCAAACTTGGCAGCAAATCCGTTTTGTTTTGGCGCCTTGGCGTTTAGCGCCTGTTATGGCCTTTGTTCTTATATTATTAGTGGGCTATACGCCGGTAACCAGCGCTTTGGCCGCCAGCTTGCCGGGCAGTCCTTGGTATCCGCTTAAGCGCACAGTGGAAAAAATAGAACTGTCTTTGCGTTCCTCAGCCGACAGCCAAGGACTTTTTTACCTTACTTTAGCTGGCCGTCGTTTGGCAGAAGCTAAAGCTATGTCTGCCGATTCAGCCATACAGGCTGTTTTATTGCGCGATTATAATATCTCTCTTGGTTTTGCCGCCGCTAGTTTAGAGCAAGATTTGCCTTCCACTGAACTGGCTAAAGCTTATGATCAGGCTACTGATTTTTTAAGTGCTAATTTAAACTCTTTAGTTGTGCCGCTTCAAAACCGTCAGGTTTACAAGTCAGCAGTTGATTTAACCAATAAAATTTCCGCCCGTTCTTTAGCTTTATTGGTTAGCCAACATAAAGAAGGCAGTAATAATTTGACGGCTGATGATGTAGCCCAGAGACTAGCCACAGAAATTGCCAAAGTGGAAGCTAAACTGGAAACAGTGGAAGTTAAGGCCAAAGAGTTTCCAGCCACCAAACCAGCTCCTCGCGTGGTTTGGGAACGTCAGGCTGTAATAGTGCCGGTCACCGAAGCTTCCAAGCAGGCCAAAGCCAGCTTAAACGAAGCTCGTGAGCTTATAGCTCGCAAAGAGTTTAGTTTAGCTTTGGAAAAAGTGCAGGAAAGCGAGGATTTAACCAGCAAGAGCGAGGTGGCGGTGGAAACTGAAATTACTGCCGCCGCAGAAGAATCGTCAGCTAAAGATATTAAAACTCCTGTGCCAGCTGGTGAGGTCAAGGGCGAAAATGTTATACCCCAGCAAGAAGCTAAGCCTGAAGCCGGCGGCCTTGGAGAAACAGATAAAATAAACATTAATAATGAGTAAGGTCGTTACTCCGAATTTTCAGCTAAATTAATTTAGCTGAAAATTCGGGGTCTTAAGGACCCCCCGCTTGTTCTTTTAAAAAAGAAAAACAGAATGGCTCACTGGTCTTATTAGTTTTAGCTAAAGTTAGTCAGCTAAGGCGCTTACGCCCAAGCAATCACCTTCATCTTTGGGTATTCATTCACTGTCTGGCTGGGTTTTAACCCTTGGTTTAAGAGAAAAAATTATTTTTTCACTTAAACCATAATCTCCACCGCTGTCTGCCAGTTTAGGCGGCTGTTGGGGGAGAAGGTTGGATGGTTTGCCTGCATTATAAGCCGGCAACCTGTTCTCCACCCATGGGCGGCTTGATTGCGATTGAATACCGCTTGGCTGAAAAAGTTGCTCAAGAGCGCGGGCGCCGGGCGGCAACTTTTGTCTTTAAAGCTTTTAAGTCTGGTGTTTGTCCGTTTTTTGTTTTTTGCTTTTTTAATAAGTCAGGCGCTGGATAGTCCTTTGCTTTAAAGGTCGAGTCGCGCAGGGCAGGTTAACTCCCGGCTGTCGACAAGGACGAGTTCCTTATATTAACAATTCAAAAGTTTGTGGTTCGGCTTGTTCATTTGTTGTTTTTATAAACAGCATTTGAAATTAAGCCGTTTGCACAGCTTTTGTCTACAAGGATTCTTAAATAAATGTCTAATTTAAAAAAGTTTTTTGCCACAGCAGTCGCCATTATGACTGTTTTCGGCGTGGTTGGCTTTGTGCCTATGGGCGCTCGTGCCGCTACTGCCGGATCACTCATTAAAATGGCCGGCAATTCTGCCGTGTACTACTTTGATGGCACTAAGCGTTATGTTTTCCCGCAGGAGAACGTGTACAAATCATGGTACAAGGATTTCTCCGGCGTGCAGACAATCTCTCAATCCGAGCTGCAGTCCTACCCCATTGGTGGCAACGTTACTATGCGCCCGGGTACTTGGATGGTAAAAATCACCACCGACCCCAAGGTGTATGCTGTTGAACCGGGCGGCAAACTCCGCCACGTTGATAGCGAAGCTAGGGCTTTAGCTCTTTATGGCGCTAATTGGAACAAGATGATTGTGGATGTTTCAGATGCCTTCTTTGTGAACTACACAATGGGCACTCCTCTTTCATCCAATGTTCATCCCACTGGCACCGTAATTAAGGTTGGCAGTCAGTACTACTATGTAGATAACGGCGTTAAGAGGCCCTTTGCTTCCGAAGCCGCTTTGGCCGCCAACAACATCAACACTTCTTTTGCTGTTGAAACCACCATTTCCTACCCCGATGGTTCTTCCATCACTGGTAAGGAAGATGCCATTGCTAATGTCGCTGGTTCTGCTTCCACCTCCGGCTCTTCAGCCGCTGGCTTGACTGTTTCCGGTGGCGCGATGACCGCTTCCACCTCCCTGCCTAAGGGCGCTAATAGCGTTAAGGTAGGCACTTGGAACTTTACTGCCGGCTCCGAAGGCGCGGTAATGCTCAATCAGGTAACCTTTAAGCGCACTGGCGTTGGTAATGTTACTGATATTTCCAATGCTTATGTTTATGATGGCACCAACCGCTTAACCAGCGGCCGCACTTTCAATAGCTCCACTAACGAAGCTACTTTCACCCTGAACTTGAACATTCCGGCTGGCTCTACCAAAGCTCTCTCGCTTTATGTGAGTATTGCTTCTGGCGCTAATGCCGCCAGCACTCATACATTTATGGTTGAGTCTGCTTCCAAAGTAAGCTCCAATGCTTCTTCCGTAAATGGCGTGTTCCCAGTCAGCTCTAACACTCATTCCATCGCTGGCGCTACAGCTGGTACGCTTTCCATTCACAAGAATGGCACTCTTACCAACCCCCGCGTTGGCGATAAAGGAGCTAAGGTTTCTGAATTCAAGCTTTCAGCCTCCAATGAAGATGCTTATGTAAATCAGATTACCCTTACCCAAGGCGGTAACATTAGCAATTCTGCTTTAAGCAATTTCCAGCTTAAGCAGGCTGGCAACTTGGTTGCTTCAGCATCCGCTATTGCTGCTAATGACCGCTTAGACCTTGTCTTTAGCCCTGCTTTCAAGATCGAAAAGGGCAATGACCGTGTCTTTGAGCTTTATGCTGACCTTGGTGGTCGCCCGAATGATACTATTTCCTTCTATGTGGAGGATTCCGCTGATGTTATGGCTACCGGCGGCACTTTTGGTGTTGGTATGACTTCTTCAGTTAATACCAATTTTGACGAAGCCGGTGATGCTGGTTTGACTATTGAGTTGCAGGGCGGTCAGGTAACCATCACTTGGGAAGGTCCTGCTTCAGCTAATATCTCCAATACTGCTTCAGATATCGTAGTTTGGAAGGGCACTGTTTACACTGCCAACGAGGTAGAAGTGCGCAACTGGCGCTTCCGTGTTCGAGATATGAATTCTCCCCCCACACCTCACCTCCACGATGGAACAAAAGCTTATATTCAGGATATTAAGCTTTGGAACTTGAGCAATAACACTGTTATTGCCGGTCCAGTTGAATTGAGTCTCAGTATTTCTCAAACTGATCAGTATATAGTCTTCACTGATGACTATACCTTGCCAGCTGGTTCTACCACTCAAATCGGTTTGTCTGTTGATATCCGCAACAACCCAAGTGGCAATATCACCCTCTTGGTTTCTATGAGCCACACTGATGGTAATGTGTTTGCCTCTGGTGATATCAAGAATGTAGGTTCTAACACTTTCCTTACAGTAGGTACGGATATTGTTCCGGGTACTGCTATCATTGGTCAGAATCAGTTCGTTACTGCCGGCGCTTTAACAGTGAGCACTTCAGCTTCTCCAGCTAACAGCTCTATGATTAAGGGCGCCAGCAATTATGTTGCCACTGCTTTCAACTTTAACGCAGGTTCAGGCTCAAGCGTTAAAGTCAATAGCATTCAGGTAACAGCT
>CALFUV010000008.1 GCA_937929825.1 uncultured Patescibacteria group bacterium | reverse complement strand
ATGGCGCACTGGTTAAAGTAGCTACCAGTGTAGTGGGGTTAGTGCTGGTGCCAAAATAAACACGATAAGTATCAGCACAAGCAGCAGCCGTCCAAGTTAAACTGGGGTTAAGGCCAATACCTGTAGCGCCGTTGGCAGGTGTAGGGTTAATTACCTTAGCTGGAATTGTCCGCTCATATATACCTGTAACTATAGTGTCAGTGGTATAATTTCTTGGCTGAGTAGGATTAACCAACCCCGAATGAGTATAACAGGATAAGTTATTATCATAAGTCACATTATGAGAACCCTGAATAATAGTTGTGGAAGTTGGCGTTAAACCACTGAACAAAGAACTATCAACTTTAACCGTAGCACCATTAATTGGAGTACCAGCGTCATCTTGGGCACGCAAAGTAAGCGTAACCATAGGTTGTGGTTGAGTAGTAAACTGCCATACCCCACCCTTGGTTATACCCGCAGAACTAAGAGCATCTATACGCCAATAATAAGTAGTGGAGTAAGCTAATCCTTTTAAATCAATAGTCCACGTCGGCAATTTACTATTACCTTTATAAGAAGCTGATTTATTGTCAGCGGTTAAAATTTCGTCTTCATCTGTGCCAAAGTAAATATCAAAAGAATCTGTGCAACCACCAGAACTCCAAGATACTGAGTTGGTGCTTATAAGCACGTCTGAGTCTTTATCTTCAGGTAATGGTTGGGTGGTTTTTGCCGGTGCCAACTGGCTATAAGTACCTATAACCATAACATCTGCATTGATATTCATGGGTTGAGCTGGCGCAAGACTGGTAAAATTATAGCAAGCTAAATTATTATCAAAACTTGCTGTATAACTGCCGTAAGTTACTGATCTGGTAGTTTCGGTGGCTCCAACAAAAACTCCATTCAAACGGGCAAAAGCACCAGTTAGATTTTTGCCACTGCTGTCTTGGCTGATGAATTTAATAGTTGCCGTAGGTTCAACTGTAGTAGTAAAGGACCAAACATTACCTTTAGTTACACCAGCATCATTAACTGAATCCACCCGCCAATAATAAGTGGTATTATACTGTAATGAAGATGGACTATATTTGGCAGAATCAATTTCCCCTCTATATTCTGATGAATTAGTATCAGCATTTTGCACTAACAACTGATTGGTACCAAAATAAACCTGATACTTAGTGCTACAAGGCGCCACACTCCAGCTTAAAACTGAACTAATATCTACTCCCTTAGCTTCATTGGCAGGACTAGGGCTACTAACCGCCCCGGGAATTGTAGCATTAAAAGTTCCAATAACTGTTGTATCACCTGTTACATTCATGGGCTGAACTGGATTTATATCCCCACTAAACTTATAACAAGCCAAATTATCAGTAAAATTTACCAAATGACTGCCCAAATTAATTGTAGTTGTAATAGGTGTATTGCCAATTTCCCTGCCATCAATACTTACTCCCACTCCAGCTAAAAGCGCTCCGCTACTATCTTGAGCTGTGATATTCAAATTAGCTTTAGGAACCACTGAACTAATATTATAAGTATAAGTAACTACTGAACTAGCGTTATTTGCCGCATCACAAGCAATAAGATTCAAAACGGTAGAGGTGTTAATAGAAGCCGGATTAGAGATTATGGGTGAACCGCAAGAAGGTATAACATTACCATTGGTAAAGTGAACATTAACTGTAGTTTTAAAATCGCCCTGATCAGTGGCAGTACAAGTTATTTTTTGCGGTTCAGAATAATCGCCATCAACTGGATTACAAACTGGATTATTGGGGGGCGTGGAATCTTTAATTATCATTACTGGTTGGCTTTCTGATTCATTGTCACTGTTACTTTCGTTGCTAACAGCACGAATTTTATACCACCATTTACCATCAGCTGGGGGGATAACTGTAAAATACTGAGTATAAACACTGTCAGCTCCTGAAACCACTACCCAACCATTTGGATCAGGACTAAAACCGGGAATATCAGGTGTCATCCAAACCTGATAAGAAAAATTCTCATTGCTGTTTGAGGGCAGGGCTGTTGTCCAAACCAAAGTAGCTTCACTATTGGTAATAGATTTCATAGCAAACAAATTCGGTTCTACTAAAGGCGGCCAACCGCTAGAACCACCATCTACAAACAAATTTTCATCCTCTTGCATAATAATGAAATTACCACCCTCAAAAATATAAGAATTACAAGCATCACTTGTGCCAATATTAATCACCGGATTCCCCATCCAATTAACTCCTTTCACCTCCATATTGGCACGTAAAGCATAACCAGAAGCCCCTTGGCCAATACTATATTGATAAATATGAGAGCCATTAGGGCAAAAGAATCTTTGGTCAACCGGTGTTTTGGGTGCAGCAGGATTCCAGCAAGTATTGGGGTTATAACCTTCAGGACAACCATTAAATTTATTAATCGGATCAACTGGTATAGCCGTACCTAAAGCATTACCTAATTCAGCCTGCCAAGAAGACCAAGCTGAAGTACTACGATAAGGCAAAAACGTTCCAGCTGGCAAAGTTGGGTACTTATTACCATGTTGAGCAGCGTAACCTGCCAATTTTCCTTTAAGGTTCGTAAAATCTGCCAAACGCACCAAATCACGTTGAATTTTAGCTTGTGAATCATTATCCAAATCAATATTAAATATCCATTCTTTGATCAACTGATTAAAGATATTGACTGTTTGTGATGAGGCCCCTTGGCTATACGATAAAACGTAAATATTGGTGTAAAAGTTATTATTATTTCTAGCCACCGCGCTGACATACACAGTTTGCGGATCTCGTAAGGAATCATAACCATCAATTTTAACGGTACTGGGGTTTCCTTGGCGAATATCCAGGCGCGACTGATACCACTCACGCGGCGAAAGACGCTGAATATTACTATAAATACGTAAACCAATAACCTCATCAGCAGTTGGGTGTTTAAAAATATACTGCCTTAATAAATCGCCACTGGTTGGACCAAGCGCACTTGTAAATGCCGGCAGTAAATTAGGGTCACCGCTACGACCACGGCAATATAATAATCTAGTATCATAATCAGAAATATCAAACTGCCAAGGCTCTTCGCATAAAAATACCCTTAAAGGCCCACGACCGACAGCTGAACTCGAATATGGCGGATTATTATATTCAGCTGTGGCTAATAAAACCGCTTCACCGTTTTTATTGTTGGCTTTGACATCCACATTGGGTACACCTAAATCTTGCATAGGGTCACTCCAATCAACCACATTCTCTGGATCTTGTAATTCCCAATTATAACTGGCTGCTAAAGGTTGCCCGTCAATAGCCAAAGCTTGAGCTATAAAACTCCTATTTTGCCCAAGAGAAGTAAAAGTAAAATTGGGTGGTGTTATACTTACCGAATGAATACGACAAATATCTGAACTGGTGCTAAATTGCCAATTACATAAGCCGCCTGAATTAACACAATCTACCCTAGGGCTGGTTATCTTAGCTATATATGTTGCACTCGGGGCCAAGGGTTGGTTGGGTGTGAAAATAATTGTGTTGCCTGAAGCGCGCAATGAACCCTGTGCCACACAAAAATAAACATCGGCTTTAGCTGGCAAAATAAATCTAAATAAATCAGCTAACCATTTCCTCCAACCTGACGGCGCTTCACCAATACAGCCGGGTGAATATGTTCTTAATTCAAATTCTCCTCCCCTAATAGTGTTATTGGTTACCGGCTTATCAAACTGGATAATTACCGTTGTGTTACGACAAATATTTGTTGCTCCAGATACTGGCTGAACATTAACTATTCTTGGTAATACTTCTGCCGGTGGAACAGTAGATCCTTTTCTAATAGTATAAGAAGCTGGATTAGAATATTCATTACCCTTATTTATCTTAATTTGATTAGGTCCTACACTAACAGCGGCTGATGGAGTTATGGCTTTAACTTCTGTATCTGCCCAACTGGTATAATTTACTGCACTGCCTTTATAAGTATAATTTCTAGTTACAGGATTATATGTATAATAATTTACATTATCAGCTGGATCACCTGTATTACGATTACCCCCCAACGCCTTACCACTCAAGGTAATAGTAGCAGCTGGCGTATCCAGCTCTGATTCATAATGGAACGCTGGTACCAAGCGACACAAACCCGGACGTAAAATTGAATTATAAATGTAATTTTGAGAAGAATCAACTCTCCCGCCATCTGGCCTAATTAATGTAAGAGGGCCAGTTGGTGTCATATTAGGAGGAGTTTCAATTATAACCTGAGTATTGGTCCAAGTATTAGGACCGCAAATTTTAGGATCCGGCCAGATTCCTTCAATATTGTTGTAATAGAAAATTCTTCCTTTGTCACTGCCAAAATAACAACCAGAAATAGTTACCCAGCTGCCAGCGGCGCCGTTATCAGGCTCAATATTTAAAATCTTAGGTTGACAACTACCAGAAACACAAATTGTATAACCGCCGCCACAAGGACAATCATAATCCTCTGTGCAGAAAGTTCCTGAAACATAAACATTGCTTATGGCAGATTTATTTTCAGCTGGAATAGAAGCTATAGCTCGTGCCGGACGAGATGGTGTTTGGGGAGTATAATCTAAAGCTGTTACAACTGCACTGTTATCAATATAAGCTAAACTTATACGTTGAGGGCCAAAATCTTCTGGATGATTAACTCCAGCCCAATCCCAAGTATATTTATTACCATCAATAATATTACAATTAGTAGCCACTGGCATAGCCACAAAATCAGCTGTATCGCCTAAAGCTCTTATGTAAGCGTTTGGCGGTGCTATTAAGATATTGTTTACAGGGCAATTATCAGAAGCTACTTTAAAATACCAAACAAAATCCTGTGTTAGAGAATTACCGTTTATAGCTTGTACACCGGTCCCGGGCGGACCGCTGATGATGGTTACTTTATACCAATTGCCAACCGTAAAACCACCCATAGGAAAGGCCTTAAAACCAATAATATTTCCGGTACTATCTGATAAATGTGTAGTCGGGCCAAAACCCAAAAAAGCTCCTGTACAGTTTGTTGGTGGTGTGCTGCCGCCGGCTCCACAGCTCTGAACCCTGATAGTGCCAGTGCTACTAACATTCAAACTTGCTGGATTCATAGCCATAGTAAATCGGGCTGAAACTGCGGCATTACCGCAGGCGTTGGTACTGTTTTCCCAAGGACTTGGGCTCTGTGTTAAACCGCCTGCTGGACAGGCATTATATCTGACCACTTGTGGAAAAATAGTAGAAGGTCTTATAACAGTAACATTGCTACTGCCTGATTTACCCTCGCCATCTGCTAAAGCTGTCACGCTGGCCGCTTTACCTGATGGTGTATAATCTGATGATATTACCACAGCTTGCCAATTTTTAGTTGATGGATTATCAAGCCTGATTCTAAAGGGCGGCGGCGGATCTTCGGGGTGATTAGCACGCGACCAAGTCCAAGAATAATCCCAAGGACGAACCATATTACAATTACCAGCTGTAGGCAAGGCACTAAATTCTTTTTGTTGATTAAGTCCGTAAAAAGTATAAGGCTTAGGATTCATGTCCACTTTTTCCAGAGGACATATATCTGAAGCAACCCTAAATTGCCAAGTATAAGATTGCCGCATGGGATTACCTACTGCACTTCTAACGCCATTAGAACCGCCAACAATTGTAATTTTATACCAATAATCTTTTTGCCATGGCTTTGTGGGATATACATAAAAACCAACTACTTCATTATTTGTGTTTTCTAAAGTATAAATATTACCAAAACCCTCAATATAAGGCGTACAAATGGAACTAGGGTTATAACCATTGCCGCATTCAGCGGCGTAAATTGTTACACCCGAATCCCCCTCTATACCTGCCACAAAAGATGCGGATTTCATAGGTACATTAAAGGTGACTGAAATAGGAGCATTACCGCAAGCATCACGTCCGGGATTATAATAAGGGCTAGGGCTTTGTTTACGTCCACCAGCACAACCTGCATAATCAACCACTTGCGGATAAATATTATTATCATTACCTACCCGAAAGTTAACACTATTAGAAGTTCGGCCACTGACTGTAGCTCGAACCTGCCAATCACCAGGGCCAAGCAAATTTACTGCCGGCGTACCACCCACCGGGGTAGTAGCTATAATTTCGCTATCTGTCCAGCTGGTAATAGCGGCACTAAGATTTCCAAAAGTTAATGTGCCTGAAGTTGAACTGAATTTTTCACCAGTAACTATGACACTTATAGGTAAATTTAATATAGGTGAAAAATCAGGATCTATATCGCATATTCCCGGTCCGGGCGGATCAGTAGTTAATTGATAGTTTTCATAATTACTTGGTTTTTGCCCACCGTTACTGCCGCCCGAAGCAGTAACTATTTGAATTTGATAATAAGTATTAAGTCCCGGTGGCGGCAGAGTTTCCGGAACTTTAACTACAATTTTCGTATCCTGCCACCAATTAGCACAGGTTTCATCGTTAGTTACAGTTTGTACTATGGTGCCATCACGGATAAAACGCACAGCACCGGGCTGATTGCCAAAATTCCACCCGGCAATGGTAATTAACTGGCCTCGCCCACTCCTATTAGGCGAGACCCAATTTATATAAGGCGAGGTTATAGTAAAATCAAGCTGATTGGAATTATACCCGCCAGTATTTACATGAACTGCGCCTATCTGGGCCAAATAATTACCCGGATTTTGGTCGTAAAATGGACCGGTAGTAGCCCCCACCGGTACACGGAATAAAACTTGACCAGAACTGCATAAAGCTGACGGGTAACCATTCCAACATAAAATATTATCAGCCGGCACAGTATTAATAAAACTATGGGCATCAGCCGGATAATTATTTATATAAACTTCACCGGCCATACCAAGATTGCTGCCTCCAGTCAGCCTGATTTGTTGTTCATATCTACCAACTTCCGGGACCGCATTGCCTATAAAGGGCAAACAATCCGTACGCTCACCAGTAACAAATCTCCAAACTTTATCACCTTCCATAGGAATACCACAAGCGTCCTGAATACCACCATTAGTACTAGTACCGCCGGGACCTATTCCTTTAAGAGTTACACGATACTCACGGTTAGCCTCCAGATTAATCCGATTACCAGCTGTATCAACTGGATAAAAAGTGGCTACAGTATAACCAATGCTAGGCACTGGATTGCTTAATAAAATAGTAGTGTTAGCTTCTACATCTAATAATTCAACATTGTTGGCAAAACTAGTGAAAAGCATTGGTTCAGAAAACCTGACTTGAATTGAAGCTGCTCGACAGACATCAGATTCTCCATCACCGGGCAAATGCATAACCACTGTTGGCGCTGTATCATCACTTTCTGTGCCGGTAGTAAAATACCAAACTTGATTGGTTTTTAATTGCAAAGAAGATGGCGGATCGCCTATTGGCAGACTCATTAAACCATTTGATCCGGCACGTAAAGTAACTTTGTATCTGGTGTTAGGTTTAAATTCACTATTAGAGTTATGTTTAAAAGAAATATTTGATGAATTTACTCCAGGCTCAAGCGTGCCGGCATTATAAACATCACCGCTAACAGCCTCAGTAATGGCAAAATTGGTAAAATTAACCGTATTCCAATCAACTGTATTATTAAAAGCCGCTTGCACAGCTGTACAAAGAGCAACCTTGTTATCAGTCGGGTGCTTGCCGGTAACTTGTAAATAATTACCTCCACCAAAACCACTACAAGGAGGCGGTGTACCATCTGGACATAAATAACCAGTACCTCCACCTCCACCGGTGGCATTTTGGAATTGCTTAATAATGAAATTGGCAATAGCAAAAGCTGATAAAATTATAGCCAAACCAATTACTGCCCCAGCCATTATTTTTTTGGCTTTGGTAATTTTTTGCGCATCGCCCTTAGAAGTCATCCAAATAAACCCGGAGTAAAGTATTAGCCCAATGGCAATTACTCCCAAAAACCCTAAGATAATATTTATAATACGAGCAATCAAGCCAATTAAATCAACTTGCGTGCCTAAATTAGTAGCCCCGCCAAACTCATCTAAGCCCAAACCAATATTCTGAGCCAAAACTTGGGGCGTTAATAAAAACAAAACATAAACCAAACCAGTTATTAAGAATCCTTTAAAAAATAATTTCTTCGGCCGGCTGGTTGACAAATATTTTTGGGAAAAAATATTCATAATTTAAGGATGGTTTAAAATTTCTTTAGCCAGCTGACTGGCAGTTTTTCCGTCTACCGCTCCTTTGAAATGTGCCACCGTGGCTTTAACCAAGGGCCCTATAGATTGCTGACCTTGTAAACCAAGTTCATTTATTATTTGGCGCATGGTTTTAACAATTTCTTCTGTTTCCGGGGAAACTGGCAAAAAACGGCTGATAAAATTAGCCTCATCTCTTTCTTTAGCTGCCAATTCAGGACGTCCGCCCTTATCGTAAAGTTCAGCTGCTTCCAGTCGTCGCTTTAACTCTCGTCTTAAAACAGATACTACATCCTCATCAACTAAAGTATTAGTCTTTTTGGCAATATGTTCATTATGTATAGCCGACTTAAGCGATCTTATTACCGTTAACTCCGGTGATTTTGCTCTGGTGGCGGTAACAAGATCCGCTTCCAGTCGTCGCTCTATCTCGGTCATGGAATAAAATTAATTGATTATTTTTTAATAGTCCGCTTAATCATAGCTTTAATTCGTGGATTGCGACTGCGTAAATCTTCTTCTGTTAATTGGCCTGTTTTTCGTAAATACTCACGCCGCTCTCTGATGGCCACCCGCCGCAAGGCATCTTCACGTAACTCACGCCGACTTTTAGGAGTAGCATAAAAACGCCGCTTTTTAGTACGGATTATTACCCCGGACTGCTGTACTTTTTTAGTAAAACGCCTAAGCAATCCTTCAACTGACTCACCTTCACGTTTTTTAACTTCTATCACAAGGCTTCACCTCCTTTTATAAATTTAATAACGCAAAAAATATGTTTAAATTATACAAAATAATAACAATTTCGTCAAAAAACAACTAAGCCAAAGTGTCTGCTTCTCTGGCTACTAATCTTTTTTGTACCTCTTCAACAACTTTATTGAAATCAACTATTTCCTGAATTCCATTCTCCATATCCCTAACAATAATTGTTCCATCACTTAATTCTTTTTGCCCAATAACAAGAGTGAACTTAACCTGCAAGCGATTGGCTATTTCCAACTGACTTTTTAAACCTTCTTTAGTAAAACTTTCGGCCGTCTTTATACCCCGACGACGTAAATCTTCAAACAATTTAATGGCTTTTTTACGAGCTGTATCACCTAGGCAAGCCAAAAAAATATCAGGTGATGATGGTAAGGGGATGCCCACTTGTCTGGTTTTAAGCTCTGCTACTATTCTTTCCAGTCCACCAGCAAAACCAATAGCCGGAGTTGGTTGTCCGCCCAATTCAGCTATCAAATTATCGTAACGACCGCCAGCGGCTAAGGCTGATTTACCTTCATCAGCTCCCCATACTTCAAAAACAGTCCGAGTGTAATAATCCAAACCACGCACCAAATAGGGATTTAATTGATAAACCAATTCAACTTCATCCAAGTATTCTAATAGTTTTACAAAATGAGCATTGCAAGGCTCGCAAAGATAATCAACTAACTGCGGGGCTTGTTTAGCCAGCTCTCTATCCTCTTCTATCTTACAATCAAGTAAACGTAAAGGGTTTTTAGTTAAACGTCGTTTACAATCTTCGCACAAAACTGAACGTTTGGTACGATAATAATCCTGTAAAGCCTGTTTATAGGCCGGCCGACAAACTGAGCAACCCACACTATTGATCTGCACAGTAATTGGTAAATGTAAACTTTCAAACAAAGCCACAGCTGCCAAAATCAGCTGACAATCTGCGGTAGCTGAAGCTTCGCCCAAGATTTCAAAATCTAATTGCCAAAATTGTCGGTAACGTCCGGCCTGTGGCCTTTCATGCCGCCATAGTGGTCCTAAACTAAAAATTTTAACCGGCTGAGGCCAAGTATGAAGACCGTGTTCAATATAAGCCCGAGCCAAACCGGCTGTATATTCAGGACGTAAAGAAAGATGATCGCCAGATTGATCAACAAAAGAATACATTTCCTTTTCTACCACATCGGTAGCAGCGCCGATAGCCCGGGTAAACAAACTTGTTTTTTCCAAAGCCGGCGTTTCCAATCTTTGAAAACCATAAACTAGAGCTAAATCTGTAACTTCACTCATAACAAAATTCCACCATGGCCATTCTGCAGGTAAAATATCGTGCATGCCACGCACTAATTGCGGTGGACTAATTTTTTTAACCTTTACAACCTCATTGTCTGCTGATGGATCGTTGATTTTTTTATCACTGGACATATTTATGGTTTCATTGGTTCCGTGGCATATACCGACCAGCGGTTAATTGGCCAAGCTCGCACCCAAACTCTACCAATAATTGCCTTACGCTCAATTGGTCCAAAAGAACGGGAATCAAGACTGGCAGGACGATTATCGCCCATTACAAAATATTGAGTGGAAGTTAAAGTAATATCCAAAGAACCTGTGGTTTTTATCCACTCAGCCAAATAAGGCTCTTCGTATTCTATCTGTTGGCCATTGTCTGAACTTATATAAACCCTTTCATCGGCTACTACCAAACGTTCACCCGGTAAAGCAATGATTCTTTTAATAAAATAATTAGAGGGATCCCTGGGGTAACGAAAAACAACCACCTCACCCCTTTGCGGCTCGCGGAAACGAAAAGATAATTCATCAATTAACAAATAATCGTGATCGTGAAAATTTGGTTCCATAGAAGCTCCTTTAACATAAAAAGGTTGCACCAAAAAATAACGAATAGGTAAGATTATAACCAAAGATACAATGGCTACCTTAACCACTTCCCACAAAACAAGTAAAGCTGATTTAATATAATTAAACATTATTTCCTAATAATCTGGTAAAATGGTGGGCGGAACAGGACTCGAACCTGTGACCTTACGGATGTGAACCGTACGCTCTAACCAGCTGAGCTACCCGCCCTAATTTTGTTTTATAAAAAATAATCCCAGCTTGGCTATGGTAAACTATTTTATTATTATAAGCAAATTATTTTATTGCTTAATTTGTTGACATTAAAACATATTATATGGTAACATTTTTTTTGCTTCTTGTAAAGACTAACAAATGACACCTATAACTCCGGAAACAAGCGCTCCTCCTTCAACCGGAGATATAAATCGAGGGAAATTTTTTTTGTATGCACTGCTCATAATTTTGCTGGTGGGTGGTTTATGGTTATCACGCCAACCAAATGTACAAACTGTTGTCGCGGAATGGGGTGAACATACTTTATGGGAAAATGTAAAAAGATTAGTTGGCGGAAATGATAAAAAACTTCGAGGTGAAAACGAAAACAGGATAAATATACTTATTCTCGGACAAGGTGGAGCTAAACACGACGGCCCTTATCTAACTGACACCATTATGGTGGTGAGTTTAAAACCGGACACCAAACAAATAGCTCTAATATCTTTGCCTCGTGACATGCTGGTACCGATTCCAGGTTTTGGTTTAAGAAAAATAAACAGCGCTAACGCTTACGGAGAAACTCGCGGGCCTAAACAAGGAGCATATTTAGCTAGTGAGGTAGTGGAAAAAATATTAAATATCCCTATACATTACTATGCCCGTCTAAGCTTTAGGGGCTTTGCCAAAGTAATTGATGATTTAGGAGGAATACCTATTACAATAGAACGGCCATTCAGCGATGCCCAATATCCTACTGACAACAATGGCACCACTGTAGTTAATTTTGATTCCGGCTGGCAAATACTTTCTGGTGAACGGGCTTTACAGTATGTACGCTCACGCCACGGTAATAATGGTGAAGGAAGTGATTTTGCCCGTGCTAAAAGACAGCAAAAAGTTCTGCTGGCTTTAAAAGAAAAACTAATTTCACCAGCCACTTATCTTAATCCGTCTCTAGCACTAAAGCTTTACCGCACCTTGAGCGATAGCATAGAAACAGATCTTGATGCTAGCGAAGCCGCCCGGCTGGTGCAATTGGCTCGGGATGTTGATTTGGATAATATAATTACCAGAGTGTTTGATACCTCGCCCGGCGGTCTACTTAAAGAAACTATTGGCCCTGATGGGAGCTACATACTTTTACCGATCATCTCTGATTATAGCGAATTGCAAACTGCAGCCAAAAATATCTTTGATATCAGCCAAGTAACCAAAGAAAAAACTCGTTTAGTAGTTGAAAATGGCACTAACTCCTCCGGTTTAGCTGAAGCCGTCAGTACCAGCCTTGAGGTACAGGGTTTTAAAGTTGTCAGATTTGGTAACGCGCCGCATAACAATTTTCCACGCACTTTACTTTATGATTATACTAACGGAGCTAAACCAGCCAGCCGCGAATCTTTGGAAGCGTTATTTGGCATTAAAGCCATCATTCTAGAACCTAATAATGATCCGGAAGAAAACATTGACATGCGTTTGATTTTGGGAGCTGATAGATTACCGATTAATCGATAATTTATGCCTAGTGAATTAAGAAAAAAAACAGCTGGCGCTCTTTTAGTCGGCCGGGCTAATGTCGGTAAATCAACCCTTTTTAACCGATTGTTAAATCGTTCTCAAGCCATAATCTCGCCCGAGGCTGGTACTACCCGTGACCTGAATCATGGGCTAGTCAACTGGCGTGGACGTCATTTTTGGCTAACTGACAGTGGTGGCTTTGTTACCGGCGATCAAAGTATTTTACAAAAAAATGTTTTGCGTTTCCTAAAAAAGGCCATGAACGAAGCCGCAGTTATTCTACATCTAGTAGATGCCCAAACAGGTGTAACACCAGAAGATAGAGCTCTGGCTAAATTAGTGCAACAAACTAAAGCTCATAGAATTCTAGTAATTAATAAAGCTGATAGTTTGGCTAAACGGCTGCAAGCTTCAGATATTTCTCTTGGTTACCCGGAAACAGTTATGGTATCAGCGCAAAATGGCAGCGGTGTAGGTGATTTATTGGATTTGGTAATAAAAAAACTTTCTGAAGTGGTTGTACCTAAACCAACACTCAAGGTTGGTTTTATAGGTCAAACTAATGTCGGTAAATCTTCACTCTATAATCGACTGTTTAAAGAAGAACGCAGTTTGGTATTACCTACTCCTCATACTACACGAGATCGTTTGCATGATTTTATGCAAATTGATGGATCTATAGTAGAATTGGTTGACACCGCCGGTGTCCGCCGACAAATTAATCGCGCTTCATCTTTAGAAAAACAAAGTGTCAAACAAAGTCTTGACGCACTTAAAAGAATTGAGGTAGCGTTAATTGTTCTAGATAGCTCTCAAGCTCCCGCTTGGCAAGACCAACACATCGCCCGCCAAGTTGTTGAATCTAAACTGGCCGCTGTAATATTATTGAACAAATGTGATTTGGTAACGGTTAACCAGCGAGCTGAAATTGAAAAAAAAATCAATCGTTGGCTACCAATGATATCATGGGCCCCTAAACTATGGGTTTCAGCCTTAACAGGTGAAGGTTCTGAAAAAATAATTGAATTAGCAAAACAGGCTGGCTATAATTGGCGTCGAAAATTATCGCCAGAAGAAATGAATAGATTTTTTATTTTTTTAAAAAGAAATAAAATAACCAATCGATTACCTTTAGTTGGTTTTGAACAAGTTGGCGATAGTCCACCTGTTTTCAAACTCACTCTACGACAAAAAACTAGTCCTCCCCTGGCTATTGCCGATTGGTTAACTTCGCAACTAAGAAAAAAATTCAAACTAACAGGCAGTCCTATAATCGTTCGCCTGGAAACAATCCGACAAGCAAATATCCGTTAATTGCTATAATATTAAAATATGAAACTAATAGTTGGCTTAGGCAATCCCGGATCTAAATACGCCTTTACTTATCATAACTTAGGCTTTATGGTTGTTGATTCTTTGTCTAACCGTTTAGGCGGCTCGTGGCAAAAATTTTCTGCTTCATCAAGTATTTGTAATCTGACAACACAAGATGCTCTATTACTTAAACCATTAACTTTTATGAATAACTCCGGTCAAAGTGTTAATGAAATAATTTCTTATTTTAAAATAGAGCTTGAGGATATTTGGGTAATACATGACGAACTAGATTTACCTTTAGGTGAAATGCGCTTGAGTTTTGATTCCTCTTCTGCCGGACACCGGGGCGTGCAAAATATAATTGACACTCTTGGTAGTCAAGCTTTTTGGCGCTGGCGACTTGGTATCAACATGTCATCAGTAGATATACCAGCTGAAAATTATGTTTTAACTGTAATTACAGAAAATAATAAAGACGCTATTTTTTCCTGTATACAAAAAACTACGGATTTGCTGATTTGGGCGCTAATGAAAGGCATTGATGAAGCCAAGGCCAAGAGTCGAGAAAAATAAAAACAGCGCTCTTGAGCCTACTTACCAGTGTCAGGGTGCACTATATATAATTTACTGCTCTCTGACTTTGCAGACTGATTTCCAATAAGGAGGGGTCATGAAAATCTGTCACTGGTAAGTAGGCTCAAACTCGCTGTCATATTTCAATTTTTAATCAATTACCATTTGTGAGCACGACCATCCTAACACCGGAAGAAATTTTTGTCAAGATACAAACAAAAAAAACTTGGCTATCTCCAAAGCTGGTGGCTAATTTTAAAAATTTGCCCCTATCTCAACTTAGTTTGCCTGCCAATCTTTCGGTCCAAGCTTATGTCTTGATGCAACTGCAAATAACTGGCGCCCAAAAAAAAATTATTTGGTGTTTACCATCTGCACGCGAACTTAACCAAGCCCGAGAATTGTTGAATTTCTGGTATGAAGCTTTGGCGGAAGAGACGAAAGATAAAAAAAATTTTTTTGTTTTTCCGGAAGAATTTTTAATCTGGCAAGCTTCACGTGCCAATAATCAGAATTATCAATTACTATTTGCTAAAGAACATTTAAGTTTGGCTTTGCCTAATCAAAAAAAAATTAAAAAACTTGAATTACACCTTTGGCAAGGGCAAATTATTAAACCTCTGAACTTAATAAATCAGCTGTTAGCCGCCGGCTACCAACCGGGGCCACTACCTGAAAAAACCGGCTGGTATCAAAAAAAGGGCAGTACAATGCTTATCTCTGCTACAGCTGGACAATGGCGAATTAATTGGGTATTTGATCAAATAGAACGGATAGAAAAAATTAACTTGGATTCAGGTTTACTTATAGAACAAAACAAAAAACTAACACTCCAACCACACAATTTAGCACCTTCACTTAACTGCTCATTAGCAGACTATTTAACTACTGAAGATTTACTGGCTACCGTGCCACCGGACTTTTTAACAAATCATAAAAAAAGGCTTGACGTTAAAATTGGTGACAGTAATAAATTTTTTGGTAGTGTTCCTTTATTTGCCAAACAGTGGTCAGAATTTGAGCGGTGGATAAAAAAAATCAGTCAACAATCTATTAGTTTGCGTATTTTATCTTATTCACCCTTTATCTGGCTCGATCACTTGCCAAAAGAAATAACCAATTATGAAATTAGAGAAATAACAGCTCTGCAAGCGTCCTTACTTAAAGGTTTTATAGATCTCGCTAGCAATACTGTTTACCTGACTGATCAAGAACTAATAGGTAAAACACCCTTCAAAAAAGTAACTTCTTTAGCCTCGTACGAAAAACTCAAGCCCGGAGATTATCTCGTGCATATTGACCATGGTATTGGAAGATTTGGTGGTTTGGTGGAAAAAACGGTGGAACAAATAACACGCGAATATTTACAAGTGGAATACGCTGATGAAGATAAACTTTATGTACCAATTGAACATACTGATCGCCTATCGCGTTATCTGGGTTCACCCCAACCTGCCCTAGAAAAACTATCAAGCAATCATTGGCTTAAAGTACAAAAAAAGACCAAAGTCGAAACAGCTGCTCTAGCACGCGAATTACTTACTCTTTACGCTAAGCGACAAACCAGTTCGGTTAAACCATGGCGCGCAGCAGCTGAAGAAGCTATGATAGCGGCTGATTTTCCCTTTCAACTAACCGCTGACCAACTTAAAGCTTGGGCTGAAATCGAAGCTGATCTTGCCGGTAACCTTCCCATGGACAGGCTTATTTGTGGAGATGTTGGTTTTGGTAAAACAGAATTAGCTCTACGCGCCGCGGTTCGAGCAGTATTTAATGGGCAACAAGCGGCTATACTGGCACCAACTACTATACTAGCTCAACAACATTTTGATACATTTAATGCTCGCTTGGCGCGTTACGGTATAAAAATTGGTTTGATTTCCCGGGCAATAAATAAAACAAAAGCAAGCATAATAAAAAAACAAATTGCTCAGGGGTGGTTGGATATAATAATTGGCACCCACAGTCTTTTATTTGGCCAAATGGAATTCAAATCATTAGGCTTATTGATTATTGACGAAGAACAACGTTTTGGTGTTAAACAAAAAGAAAACCTCCGTTATCTTAAACCGTCAATTCATGTTTTATCCTTATCAGCAACCCCTATTCCCCGAACACTTAACTTGGCTATTACTGGTTTACGAGAACTTTCTATAATACAAAGCCCGCCCGTTGGACGGCAAGCCATAAAAATGTTTTTTGGACAGTACCAGCAAATAATAATTAAAAAAGCCATAAATACTGAATTGGAAAGAAACGGACAAATTTTTTATCTGGTACCGAGAATTACCGATCTAAAGAAAACTGAAATTAATCTTCAAAAAATAGAACCAAATCTAAAAATGGGGATTATTCACGGACAACTCCCCCCCAAACAAGTTGCCCACACTATGAAACTTTTTGATGAGCAAAAATTAAGTTTGTTGTTAGCCACTTCAATAATAGAAAACGGATTAGATATGCCAAACGTTAATACTTTGATAGTGGAAAATGCGCAAAAATTTGGTTTAGCTGATCTGTATCAGCTCAAAGGAAGAGTTGGTCGCGGCAAAAGACAGGCTTACGCCTATTTTCTTACCCCAGGCAGATCATCAACATCAATTGATAAAAGATTAGATGCCCTGGCACAAACTGAAGAATTGGGCAGTGGACTTAGTTTGGCTTTACGTGACTTAGAACTTCGGGGAGCCGGCGCTATACTCGGTCAACAACAACACGGACAATTAAACGCCGTGGGCCTTCATCTTTACGGACAAATGTTGGCTGAAGCTATAGAAGAACAGCGCCTTGGCCAAATCTTGCCAGCCATACCTGAAGTTAGACTCAATCTTCCTTTGTCAGGACGTATCAGCCCGGAACTAGTCCCAGATGAAACCAAACGCATACAACTTTACCAAAGATTGGCAGCCGTACGTGAACCGGCTGATCTTCTGCCTACGGCGCAACATTTATTTGGAGTATTACCAACTAATAAAAAAATATGGGGACAGCTTTATAATTTACTGGAATTGCTAGAAGTAAAACTATTAGCCGAAAAAGCGCGTGTACAGGAAATAAATTGTTGGGCTAATGATAATTATGGAAAATTCAGTTTGAAATTCTTAGAGCCATTATCCCCCGCTAATTCTTGCAGATTAATAAACTTTGATCCCGGCTGGCATCAAGTAGAAGGATTTTGGCACAATAAACACCAACTCACTAATAACTCTTGGTTGCCGTGGCTTAAAAAATGCCTAAAACTTATTCCTACCTAAATATTTTTGAACTTTACTATATACCTTCTTCTTGATTATTCAAATTACTATATTCTTCTGTACTATCTGTTTCATCAATCTCTCTTTCAGATTCATCATTAACAGGCTCAAAAGCTTCTTCACAATTCGCACAAGTATCAGCATTGCTGGGATTAGAGGCATAACAAAACGGACACTTATCAGGATATTTGGCGTCTTTATTTTCGCCCATTATACTATCAAATTCCATATCTTCGTAATTTGCCATATTAAAAAAATTAATTATTAAATCTGTTATAAGATACTTTGTTTATAGGTGTTTATTTGCCATAATAAGCACTCTATATTAAAGTTCTACCATAAATAAATACTCCCTCTGAAAACATATGTCAAGTAACGAAAATGATTTAGCTTATTGGGTAGCTTTGGCACGTTTGCCTAAACTTGGACCAAAGGGCTTTGCTTTATTACGCCAAAACTTTTCTACTATGAAACAAGCTTGGCAGGCCAACGTCTCTGAATTTAAAAAAGCCGGCTTGGATAATAATTTAATACAAGCCATAATAGATCATCGAAGTCACACTGATGTAGCGGTCAGTTGGCAGGAAATAATCAACCTAAAAATAAAAATTATTACCATAGCAGATGATCACTACCCAAAACTACTTAAAGAAATATTCAGTCCGCCGCCAATACTTTTTGCGCAAGGCCAACTGGAAATACTTACCGGCCAGTGCTTGGCTATTGTTGGCAGTCGACAAGCTTCAACTTATGGTTTAAGTATGGCCCGAGAACTTGCTAGTGATTTAGCACGCGCTGGTTTAGTAATAATTTCCGGATTAGCTTATGGCATAGATGCCGCAGCTCACCAAGGCGCCCTTGAAGATAACGGCAAAACAGCAGCTGTTATGGCTTCAGGACTTGATCAAATTTATCCCTCAGCTAACAGAAAACTAGCGCGGGACATTCTGGAAAGCGGTGGATTGTGTTTATCGGAATTTCCTCCCGGCACTCCCCCATTAAAACAAAATTTTCCTTTTCGCAATAGGATTATTGCCGGATTAGCTTCAGGAACCCTAATAATAGAAGCAGCTAAAAATTCCGGAGCTTTAATAACCGCTAAATACGCGTTGGATTCAAATCGCGAAGTTTTTGCTTTACCGGGCCTTGTAACCAATCCTTTTTCTGCTGGCAGTAATGAACTTTTAAAACAAGGCGCACAATTAGTTACTGAAGCTTCTGACATATTAACTGTTTTTGGAATGCAGACAGAAACTAGCATCAAACGGCAACCTTTATCCCCTGAATTGTTGGCCTTGCTGGAAAAAATACCTTACGAAGCTACTCATCTGGAAACTTTGTTGCGCCAGCTTAATAAACCAGCTACTCTAGTAATTTCTGGCCTGACTTTACTGGAAATCAAGGGTTATGTAAAAGAGGAAGCCGGACAAAATTTTCGTCGCTTAAAATAAAACACCTACTACCAGCCTTAATTGCCAATTGCCAAAAAACGCCTTTATATGTTATAAACAATTTTGTTTAGACAAACATCATAAAACCATGCCCGAAAAAAAACTTATAATCGTGGAATCACCCACTAAAGCCAAAACTATCAGCCGATTTTTGGATAATGATTTTGAAGTATTATCTTCGTATGGCCATGTAAGAGATCTGCCTAAATCCAAGCTAGGTGTAGATGTAGAAAATAATTTTACACCACAATATATTGAACCTACTCGAGCTAAAAAAAACATTGCCATGCTCAAAAGTCAAGCCAAAAAAGCTGATATCATATATCTGGCTACTGACGAAGATCGCGAAGGTGAAGCTATAGCTTGGCATTTGGCCCATATACTTAATAAAGTATCTGCTCCTTTAAAAAGAATTGCTTTTCATGAAATAACTGAAAATGCTGTTAAACAAGCCTTGGCTACTCCGCGTGAAATTGATATATTTTTGGTTAATGCCCAACAAGCCAGGCGTATACTTGATAGACTTGTAGGTTATGAATTATCACCATTTTTATGGAAAAAGGTGGCGCGCGGACTTTCTGCCGGCCGAGTACAATCAGCCGCTGTCAGACTGATTGTAGAACGTGAAAGAGAAATACAAACATTTACAGCGCAAGAATATTGGAGCATTAAAGGAATTTTTGCTGCTGGACAAAAAGAATTTACAGCTTTCTTGCAAGCACTAGACGGTCAAACATTAGATAAATTCGCTTTTAACAACGAAACAAGCGCTAATGCCATAGTATCGGAACTCAAGAGTGTTGGTTTGTGGCAAATTGAAAAAGTTGAACTGAAAAAAACTAAACGTTCTGCCTTGCCGCCGTATACCACCTCTACCCTACAGCAAGACGCCAACCGCCGTTTAGGATATTCAGCCACTCAAACAATGATGTTAGCCCAAAGATTATATGAAGGTATTGAACTTAATGAAGGATCAGTAGGTTTGATCACCTATATGAGAACTGATTCCACAAATCTATCTGAAAAATTTTTAAAAGAAACACAAGATTATATTTCTAAGGAAGTGGGCACAGAATATGCTCAGGGGGCCAAAAAATTTATTACCAAATCAAAAAATGCTCAAGAAGCGCATGAGGCTATAAGACCAACTGATGTTTGGCGACACCCAAAAACTCTTAAAGACCAGATTAAAACTTCAGAGTGGCGGCTTTATAATTTAATTTGGCTTCGAACAGTTGCCAGCCAAATGCCTGAAGCTGAATTTGACAGCTTAAGTCTCAATGTAACTGGCGGACGGGCAACTTTTCGCGCCACCGGTTCAAAACTCACCTTTGACGGCTTCCTGAAAATCTGGCCAGAAAAAAGAGAAGACTCTTTGTTACCTGATGTTAAAGAAAACGATCAAGTTAAACTTATTTCCTTAAATCCAAACCAACATTTCACAGAACCTCCCGCGCGCTACTCGGATGCATCTTTAGTTAAAGCATTGGAAAGTTATGGTATTGGCCGCCCTTCAACCTATGCTCCTACCATAGGCACAATAATTGCCCGTGGTTATGTGGAGCGTTTTCAACGACGATTAAAACCAACCGATCTAGCTTTTTTAGTCAACGATCTGTTGGTTGAACATTTCCCTGAAGTGGTTGATTACGATTTTACGGCTAAAATAGAAAACGAACTTGACGATATTGCCGAAGGTAAAACTGATTGGATACCAGTAATTAAAACTTTTTATCAACCCTTTAAGGAACATCTCTTGGCTAAAGAGCAAGAAGTCAAGCGTAGCGATGTTTCTAAAGAAAGAATCGTTGGTCAAGATCCGGCAACCGGTGAAGATATTAAAGTTAAAATCGGACGTTGGGGTCCTTACATCCAGTTAGGCAATGGCACTAATGACACAAAGCCTAAATTCGCAGCCATCCCCCGTTCTTTGTCTTCAGATCAAGTAACCCTAGAAAAAGCTCTTAACCTGCTGGCTCTACCTCGTGATTTAGGGATTGATCCGGAAACAGGTTTACAGGTAATGGCTGGTTTAGGCCGCTTTGGTCCTTATATTAAACGCGGTGATGACTATCGTTCTCTTCAAGAACAAGACGACGTGCTTACTATCAATTTAGAAAGAGCTTTGGAAATTTTTCGCACCGAATTACCAAAAAGCGGTATTATTGCCACTTTAGGCCAGCATCCCAAAACTGGTGCGGAAATTATCGTTAAAGCTGGTAGATTTGGTTCTTATGTAACGGATGGTAAAACTAATGCCTCTATTCCTCATCAAACTGATCCACGAACCTTAACACTGGATGAAGCCATTGAACTATTAAAGAAAAAAATCAAAAAGTCAAAACATAAGAAAATATAACAATACTTTTGTAAAACAAGCTGGGTATAAAATACACAGCTTGTTTCTTACTCAAAAAATTATTAACAAATTAACTAATATTTTAGATCTTATTTAAGTTCTTTAACAAAAGTTTATTCTAACTAAAGGTAAAACTAAACATATGACTAATTTTAGCACTAACTGCATCTTAACATCAGCACTTTTCTTAACATATCACCTTAGGAAAAAGATTTGTTACCTACGCCACATATTAATGAGAAATAATTTATATTAAGTAAAAATTAAAAAAATAAATAAGAAATTAAATTGAATCGGAAAAATTAACTCATACTGATATTTATACTTAGTTTATGAAGTCATGTAATATTTTTATCCTACCTATACCAAAGAGGTTGATCAAATTAAATATAATAACAATATAACAAAGGTTTAGGTAAATAAATAATAATTTTCATTGTTTGTTCAAATTGTTTTCCCAAAAGAAAACTTTTTGTTTATCTTGAAAAAAATTACATTTTCTGCTAAGTTATAGCCCATAAGTAATAACTTAAATAATACTTAATATCCTTCATTATTAGGCTATTTTTACAATTTAACTATTGCTATGACAATGCTTAATGAATTAAAAAGCCTGATTTTACAAAACAACCCCAAAGCCGACCTGACTATGTTAGAACTGGCTTATGATTTTGCCAATAAAGCTCATGCTGGACAAAAACGCTTAGACGGCACAGATTATATTACACATTCTTTGGCCACTACTTATACGCTAGCCAAAATGAATTTGGATATGGATACCATTATTGCCGGCCTCTTACATGATGTGCCGGAAGACACGGCGGTTACCTTGGATGAAATAGAAAAAAATTTTGGCAGAAATGTTGCCAAACTGGTAGGGGGTGTAACCAAATTAGGCAAACTAAAATACCGCGGCTTGGAACGCTACGCTGAAAATTTACGTAAAATGTTCGTAGCTATGGCTGAAGATGTGCGGGTAGTAATTATTAAATTAGCTGACAGATTGCACAACCTGTCAACACTTTCATCTTTACCACCTGTTAAACAACAACGTATTGCCCGAGAAACTCTAGAGATATATGCGCCCATTGCCAATCGTTTAGGTATTGGAGAGCTTAAGGGTGAATTAGAAGATTTGGCCTTCCGCTATGTTTACCCCGAAGAATATGCTTGGACAGTTAAACAATCACAGACTAGAATGGAGGACCAGTTAGCTTACGTTGAAGAGATTATTGACCAGTTAAAAAAAATGCTTTCTGAAAGCAGGGTTAAATATTTATCCATTCATGGACGGGCTAAACATCTTTACTCTCTATATCGCAAATTGCAACGCAAGGATATGGATATTTCCAAAGTTTATGACTTAGTGGCAGTACGAATCATAGTTGAAAACGTAGCTGATTGCTACCATGTACTGGGTCTTTTACATGGTAAATGGAAACCTCTGCCCGGCAGAATAAAGGATTATATTGCCCAACCTAAACCTAATGGCTATCGCTCATTGCACACTACTGTTTTTGGTTCAGAAGGACGCATTGTAGAATTTCAAATAAGAGATGTGATTATGCATGATCATGCTGAATACGGTATTGCCGCTCACTGGCATTATAAAGAAAAAAACGATACTGAACTAAAATTACCTCCAGAACAACTAAAATGGATAACCGAACTTTTACAATGGCAAAAAGATATTACTGATAATGAGCAATATCTGGATAGCTTAAAGTTAGATATTTTTCAAAATCGTATTTTTGTGTTTACCCCCAAAGGAGATGTTATAGATTTACCAGAAGATGCCACACCGGTTGATTTTGCTTATTACATCCACTCTGATATTGGCAACCACTGTACCGGCGCTAGAGTAAATGAAAAAATGAGTCCACTGGATACTACTCTTAAAAGCGGTGATTTGGTGGAAATAATTGTAGATAAAAACAGACAAGGCCCATCTGAAGACTGGTTATCTTTTGTAAAAACCAACATGGCTCGCGCTCATATTAAAGCTTATTTAAAGAAAAGGCGCGGAGGCTTATCTAAAATTTTTAGTCGAAAATCAACAAACCCGTCTTAGGTTAATTAAAGCAGACGGGTTTGTTGATCTGATAGCAAATTTTTTAGCTGTCTAATTTGTCAATTAATTCTCTAAGTTCATCTTCAGAATAATAACCTATTTCTATTAAACCTCTTTCTGGGGTACCGCGTATTTTTACCTTAGTGCCTAAACGTAATTGCAACCTCTGTTCAGCCTGTCTTAATTCAGGCAAAATCCCCGCTGCCCGTCGACGCTGATGCTTCCGCACTTTTATTGATTGGGCTTTTAATTCAGCTAAATGAACTGGTAAACCCTCACGTATTACAGTGGCAAAAAATTTTTCCTGTTCAGATTTATCGGGCAAACTTAATATTACTTTGGCATGCCCCACTGTAATTCTACCCTCACGCAAGGCTTCTTTAATACTGGTAGGTAAAGTTAATAATCGTTGTATATTAGCTACTTGGGAACGTGACTTACCAACTCTTTTAGCTACTTCTTCTTGAGTTAGATTAAACTCGTCTTGCAATCTTTGATAAGCTGCAGCTTCTTCTAGGGGATTCAAATCCTGACGTTGAATATTTTCAATTAAAGCTATTTCCAGTTTAGCTTGTTCGTCAACAGGTCGGATTATTACCGGAACTTCTGTTAAGCCAGCCTGCTTAGCCGCCCGCCAACGCCTTTCCCCCACCACCAACTGATAACGACCATCGGGTAAGGGACAAACTACCAAGGGTTGTAAAATCCCGTGAGTTTTAATAGACGCCACCAACTCAAGTAAACCAGCTTCACCAAATTGCCGACGTGGCTGGTTTTGATTTGCTTCTATTAAATTAATAGAAATAAATTGTGGTTGTGTTGACGATACGTTATGAATATGAATTGTTTCGTTCACATTGGTAGCTGGCTGAGTCGCTTTTTTATTTGGTATAAGCGAGCTTAGTCCCCTACCTAATTGAAAAGTTTTAGCCATTTTATAAAATTGATTCAAAAAGACTTAAAAATTCATTAGCCAAAGCTTTATAAGCCTCAGCTCCGCGCGACTTTGGATCATATATCATAATAGGCTGTCCAAAACTTGGGGCTTCAGCCAGCCTGACATTGCGCGGTATCATGGTAGCAAATAATTTACCGGGGAAATGATTTTTTAGTTCTTCTACCACTGCCCCGGATAATCTGTTCCTACCATCATACATTGTAACAAACGCTCCTAAAACTTGTAAGTCCGGATTCAATCCTTGTTGTACTAAACTTATCGTATTTATCAGTTGACTCAAACCTTCCAATGAATAATATTCAGCTTGCAGGGGTATTAAAACCCGATCAGCTGCTACCAAGGCATTAATAGTTAAAATTCCTAAACTTGGCGGGCAATCTATTATGATAAAATCAAAATCAGAGCGGAGGTATTCAAGAGCTTTTTTTAAACGATATTCCCTTTCTTCAGCATTAACAAGTTCTACAGCTGCGCCAGCTAAATCAGACTGGGCCGGCAATAACCATAACTTTTCCAAAGTTGAACGTTTAAGTAAATCAACAGTTCGTTTTGGTTCTATTAGGGCGTGGTAAACATGGTGATCGTTTTCGTTAAGCTTTACACCCAAACCGGCTGAAGCATTGGCCTGAGGATCAAAATCTACTAATAAAACGCGTTTACCAAGAGCCGCCAAATTAGCAGCCAAATTAACAGCGGTAGTAGTTTTACCCACCCCGCCTTTTTGATTAGCTAAAGCAATAGTAACTGGCATAATTACCTTTTAATTATACTTTCCAAAAACACCTTTGACAATTTTCTTTATTATAATTATGATGGTGTGTGCTTTGGTTTTATTAGAATATCAACAAAAAGTGAATAGGCTAAATAAAAAACTAAACTTTCAACAAGTAAACAAAATACCCAATAGCCACTTTTTGTTTTAAAATAACCAGAGTAAATTAATAATAAGGGCGAGTGGCGGAACTGGTATACGCGCAGGTCTCAAAAACCTGTGGGCGCAAGTCCATGAGGGTTCGACCCCCTCCTCGCCCACCACTATATCAATATTTTAAAATCAAATACACTTAAATATGTCCGATAAACAAAGTTATGATATTGAAAATTATAATAATTTACTTAACTCACAATTTGATTCTCCTGAATATTTTAAAATAGAAAATCAACATATAGAAGTAATTGATCTTTGGCCTCCAAAAATTAAGACCATGGTACCACTTGTTATGGTGCCGGGTTGGGCAACCGCAACAGAAGTTTTAAGGGAAAACGCTATCGCTTTAGCTTTACTCGGCCGACGCATTATTTTGCCAAATTCACCTCATGGCCTAGATATAAAGCCAAAAAAATATGTTAATTATCCCTTAGCGGAATTAAGAAAAACTGCCGCTATTCTACAAGCTATTGAACACAAGAATTTAGATCAGGTTGATGCGGTTGGTCATTCAGAGGCTGGAATTTTTTTAACCATTGCTGCCATTGAAAATTCAAATAAATTCAGAAACTTAGTTTTAATTTCACCCGCCGGATTAATTGGTAAAGATAAACTTCCTCGTTTAGCCGCCGGCTTTTCACATGATATTGCCGGACAAACAATCAGGGCTTTTTTACAAGAACCTTCTCGTTTAGGTAAAATTGGTACAGCTTATTGGGAAGCTATGAAAATAATTATCCAAGATCCCCAAAAAACTTGGCAGGAAATTATGGCTATGGTCAATTATCAAATAACTGATTTGCTTCTAGAATTAAAACAACAAGGCCACGGTATTTCTATAATCCACACTACTCATGATAAGACATTTCCTATGAAACTAATACAAAAAATGGTCAAATCTAATATGGTAGATGGTCTTATTTCGATTGAAGGTTCGCATAATGAACTGTATCTAAAACCTCAATCTATAACTTATTGGGTGGATAATCTATTGGACACTATGGAAAAAAGATCAACCATAAACAAAAAATAGCTCTTGCCAAATAATTACTTTTAGTATATTATGTCAAAGCTTTAACGCGGGGTGGAGAAGTGGCATCTCGCCTGGCTCATAACCAGGAGATCGCGGGTTCAAGTCCCGCCCCCGCAACCAAGACTGCTAAACAGCGCGTTGGCCTCCTAGACTGGTCACGCGCTGTATGGTATATAAAAACAAGTACAAGGCAGGGTAGCTCAGTTGGTTAGAGCGAGGGACTCATAAGCCCTAGGTCGTGGGTTCGATCCCCACCCCTGCTACCAAAGTAAAATATTCCATCTTTATGGAATGTTTTATATTTGTCTTAAAATCTTGAGAAAGCTACAATAATAATATATTACTTTTAATATTTTTATCCCCAATTTCTATGTATTTAACAGTTCACGGAGCAACCGCCATGCTCATTGCCAAATCGTTTCCCCATCCTTTGGTAGCTTTTTTCTTGGGTCTGCTTTCTCATTTCCTGCTTGACTTTATACCACATGGTGATGAATATCTTATAAAAAAACATTTCACTCGCGCACAAATCATAAAGCGAATGTTTGGCGCGGCGGTTTTAGATGCCTTAATATTACTCGGTTTTTTAGCTATTTTTATGTGGGTTGGACCAATAGTTAAACTCCCTGTATTGTTTGCTGCTTTAGTAGGATCTTTGTTGCCTGATGCCTTGCAGGGTCTGTATTTTGCCACGGAGTGGAAGTGGTTGAAGAACTTTCAATATTTTCACGTCAGTATTCATAATCCTACCAAACATCCTTTAAATTGGTCTCAGGGTATTATGGTGCAGTGTCTTATTCTAACAGCTATTTGGTTAGTAACAATTTTTTAATAAAATAAATCTTTTATCTGTTTTTTACCAAGCTGTCAATTTGCCAGCTTGGCGTTCTATTTTATCAGCTAAACGCAGATTACTAATTTGACTTCTGTTAATTACTGGATAATGTGGCACTTTATCCAAATAACGCACAATATACCATAAATCCTGCTCTGAAATTACCCAACTTCGTTTGTCAAATCTTGCTAAATTAACCGGCTTAGAATAACTGCGTAAGGTTTTTACGCCATTATTAGTAAAATATTCATGAAAATAAGATAAAACTAATTCCCTAATGTCGCGGTAAATTGGTTCACGATAACGCAAAACAGCGTGATTAGTTTTACTGATAGCTCCCCAATATCCGTGTTGTCGCCAAACTGCGATTACATGATCATCATCATGCCAAACAGATTTTAAATCTACCACCAATGGTTTATACCCCTGCAAACGCAACATTAGGGCGGCTAAAAAAGCTCCTTCGGCGCAATGACAGCGCCATTCTTTTATTACCCGGCGGGGAGAAAGTACGGTTTCGCCTTTTTTCTCAAAATTAATAGGAATTTTTTCCAAAAAATCCTGAATAGCCGCGGGTGTACGAGGTTTGGTTAATAATTTAAGTTCAGCAGAAGTTAAACCGAACATTATTCTTTTTATTTTCCCCGGTAAAATCTAGCTGCTTCTTCAGGGGCTACCGGATTGACTACCACACCAGATCCTATTTCCACACCTGCCCAGGCACTGCCACGCGGAGTTATTTTGATATATAAATGCTGATCTTCATCATGCACTACCTGATGAAAATAATAATTGTAAGGTAGTTTAAGATCATAAACAACTTTACGGATTATCTTTTGTAACATACGGGCAGTTGAAGCTATTTCCTGCGCCGACAGATTTGTAACGTTATCCAAATGCCTTTTAGGCATTAACCAAACCTCATAATTATAAAGAGAGGCATAGGGCGCAAAAGCTATCATATAATCATCCTGATAAATGAGACGCGGGCTCTTGCTTTCCTGGGCAATCACATCACAATAAACACACCTTCCGGTTTGTAATTTATAAGCCTGCACCCTTTGTGATTTATCAAGCAAATGCGGTGGCAAAAAACCGGTGGCAAATATCTGTGAATGAGCATGTTGTAAAGAAGCACCGGCCCGGCCACCATTATTCTTAAAAATAAGTATATATTCCAATTTTGGATTATCCATTAATGATTTAGTCCTCATGGCATAAACATCTAATATTTGCGCTATCTGTTTGGTGGTGAATTGCTCCATTTGTAATTTATGATCTGGTGTTTCCACCACTACTTCCTGAGAACCATAAGCTTTGGGGTTATCTAACGATACTGCTGGATATTTATTTTTTAAAACTACTATCTGCCAATCTTTTTTACCGCCAACAATTAATAAAGCGCCATTAATTTTCAAATTAGGAGGACAAAAAACGCAATTCTCCTTCTTAACGGATGATTTTGCTAAGGAGGCTAAGTCAAAATTTACATCCCGTCCGTGCGGTCGACTTAAACGACGTGGCGCAATAATAACGTATTTGTCTTGTATATAATCTTTTCTTAATTCTGATTTTTTAGGATGCATAATGATTTATACAAATTATAATATTCCTTAGCTGAAGTTAACCAAGAAGAATCTCTTTGGCGGGCGCTTTGTCTAACTATTTCAAGTTTACCACGATTATTATACAAATCTAATGCTCTGATAATAGCCTGCCCCAAAGCTTCTGGTTTATAATCAAAAAATACCAATCCATTACCTTTATTAAATTCAATATCAATAACTGTATCCTTCAGGCCGCCAGTTGACCGTACAATGGGCACTGAACCATAACGCATGGCTATTAATTGCCCCAAACCGCAGGGCTCAAAACGCGAGGGCATAAGGAAAAAATCAGACGCTGCGTATATTAAATGTGCTAATTTTTCATCAAAACCTATTTTGCCAGCTACTGCCCTAGGATAAGAAACAGCCAAATTTTTGAGGGCCTTTTCTAAAGCCGGGTCACCCATTCCCAAAAAAACAAACCGCAAACTACCTTGCTGTAAATATGGTTCCAAGCCGTTTACTATAAGATCTATGCCTTTTTGGCTAGTTAAACGAGAAACAATGCCAAACAAAGGAACTGATGACTGGGGTAAATTTATAAATTTAAATAAAGCCTGTTTATTGCTATTCTTAAAATCATCTAAATTACTTTTTAATTTGTCAGCTAAAAATTTATCTGTTACTGGATTAAAAAAATCAATATCCACACCATTTACTATACCTGTTAATTCATGTCTACGAGCTTTAATAACTTCTTCCAAACCCTCACCTTCCGGACTCTTCTGAATTTCCTGCGCATAAGTGGGGCTAACCGTGGAAAGCCAAGTAGCTTTTTCCAAACCAAGACGAAATATATTTATCTCTTGTTTTTGTGTTAATATACCAGCTTTAGCTAAAGTATCCTGAGTAGCCCAACCTTGATTAGCTAAATTATGTATTGTTAGTAATGTTGGCGCTGAATCAGGAGATAAAAATTCTACTAAAGCAGCGGCGTGCCAATCATGTAAATGCCAAATATCATTTTTTATACCAATAAATCCCGGCAAAAAAACAGCTGCCTTGCATAAAAATAAAAATCTCTCTATTTCTGATTGATTGTTAGCTAAAGCTGTACGGCTATCATATACACTTCCAGAACCAATTATTTCCGGCTGATCGATAAAATAAACTTTTACCCGACTGCCGGGCAAAACCCCCTGCCTGACTGTATAAATAATATCATTAACACCCCAAAATAACTTAGATTTAAATAAAATTTTAGTAGGATATTTATTTTCGTCGTGTGTTCCATAATAACCGGTAATAATGGAAACTTTAACACCTAATTTATAAAGAGCTTTGGGTAGAGCACCAATTACATCACCTAAACCGCCTACTTTGGCAATGGGAGTTACTTCTGAAGCTACAAAAAATATTTGCATAGTATTTTTATTGATTCCACTCTGAATCCCCTTCCGGTGAGGCTTGTGGTACGCTAACATCAGCCGCGTACCTTTGTAGTTCAGCAATACGATCTCTAATTTGTGCAGCTCGCTCATACTCCTGCTGTGCAGACATCATTTTCATTTCCTGACTTAAACGTTTAACCATCTTATCAACCTCTGAACGTGGTAACTGCGGCAAACCAACATCTACCCGCTGTCTGATATCCTCGTCTTCACGCCGCGATAACTCATCTACCAAACCCGAACGTTGCCAGTCAAAAGCTGTAAAAACAATAGTATGATACAAATGCTTAGCATCTTCTTTTGTCTTTTCACTAACTCCCGGCGTGGCTAACACGGTATCATATAATTCTTTGGCACCACGTTCAATCATTTCTATACTCCACCACGGCCTAGCAGATGCCCACCAGTACTGATCAGAATGCAGCGCCCTATCCAATGATTCACGAGCTCGGGTATAACCGGGGTCATCAGCCGGTGCGCCGGCTACAGTCGACAAAGCTAAATTAGTTAATTGCCACTGCATTTTATGAATATCGTTATCCTCATCATACCAACGAGAAAAAGGTTTCTTTTGTTCTAAATCTTTTTCCATCAAAGCCCAAGTTGAAGAGCGGGGGTTTACTTGCTGATGTGGAAAAATCAATAACAATTCAGATACTTTAGCGGTTGGTAACTCAGACTCATTATAAATTTCAAATAATAATTGTTCCAAACCAGGACGATGATGACCAAAAGTTTCACCATCCATGGCGGTTAATAAATATTCCTTATGATAAAGCCTGTCACCTAAACTTTTAATAAGCAACTTGCCGGTGCCAATCTGCCCGGAAAGTATTACCCAACTCATACGGCGTTCACGAAAGAAAATAGAAAAATCAGACAACCCAGCAACATCGTACACTTGAGAATAATCAACCCTGCCCCGATCTTTTGGAAAAGATAATTCATCAACTATCACCCATTTATAACCAAGCCCGGCAATTATACTGGCTAATTCAGATGAAAAAGCCATTTCCGGGGGGAAAAAACCTTTCTTAACCCAATCGTTGCCAAAAAATCTTTGCAAAGTTTCTTCGTTTAACCTAATTTGTCTTTCTACTTCTGAGGGTGGTAAAAAGGGCAAAAGTGCGTGATATTTGGCAGAACCAGTAAGCTCCAGTTGCCCACGTATTAGTAACTCCCGCAAATCATGAATAATATCAACATAGCCATGAGATTCTAAAAGTTCCAATAATACCCCGTTGATATTCATGGTTATTTGGGCTTGAGGAGCCATTAATAAACCTTTAGTTATCTTACGATAGGATTCTTCTGCCACCCGCTTAATCCAATATGGTTTTTGGGTTGGTGGTTGATAAATATGCAGAAAATTAGCCCAAATTAATTTGGTCATAATATTTATTTAAGATACAGTTGAACGAATAATTTTGCGATAAATTAATAAGTATTTACTAGCCGGCACCTGCCAAGAAAAAGACTGGTGCATACCCTGTTCCACTAATTTGCGCCAATCTTTTTCATAACGAAAACTTACCACTGCACGTGTAATGGCTACCAGTAAATCACGTGAATCATAGGTACGAAAAACAAAACCATTGCCTTTATGCGAACGTGGATTATAATCCTGAATGGTATCAGCCAATCCACCTGTAGCATGAACTATGGGAATAGATCCATATCTTAAACTTATCATCTGCCCTAAACCACAAGGTTCAAAACGAGAAGGCATTAAGAACATATCACTGCCGGCATAAACCTGGGTAGCTCTTTCTGCATCAAATTCCAAATGAACAGCCATTTTGGACTTATACTTATGAGCAATCCTATTCAAAATCTTAGCATAATAACTATCACCTCCGCCCATAATAATAAGCTGCAAATCCAGTCTTAATAACGGCTCTATTATTTCCAGTAAAAGATCAAAGCCTTTCTGCTCTGTAAGTCGGGAAACCATTCCTATTACCGGCACGCGAGCGCGTTCTGGTAAACCAAATGATCTTTGTAAATATTTTTTATTTTCATACTTCCGGTCTAAAGATGTTAAATCGTAGTTCACGTATAATCCCGGATCAGTTGCCGGGTTATAATCGCGATAATCAAGACCATTTATCACACCGGCTAACTTATTTTTACGTTTAAATAAAATTCTGTTTAAATCCTGGCCAAAATCTTTAGTCATTATTTCCTCGGCATATTGCTCAGAAACGGTGGTTATAAAATCAGATTGCATAATGGCGCGTTTGGCAAAATTAACTCTTTCCCAGGCCTCCTCATCCCACCACTCCGGTAAACTATTACGACCACTATCCCTTAAATCATCAGGTACCTCCCACCAATTATGGCCAAACTGAAAAGTTAAATTATGGATAGTAAAAACAGTATGCGCTTTTTTAAAGGTTTCTGTTTGCTTATTCTGCTCAATGTGCAATAAATGAGGAATTAATCCTGTTTGCCAATCATGACAATGGATTATATCTGGTTTGTACCCTAGTAACTTTATAGCTTCCAGTGCGGCTAAATTAAAAACAAAAAAACGCCGGTTATCATTAGGATCACCATACATTGGACGATGAGCGCCAAAATATTCGGCTTGCTCAATAAGATAAACTGGTAAATCATGCCGCAACCATCCGCGCCATAAACGAGCTCCTACTTGACTACTATCGGGCAAAATTATGTTTAGTTTTTTATCTAAAAGTTCCAAATCTTTACCGGAATTATCCAACGAACTGTAATAAGGAGTAATAACTGCTACTTGATGACCAAAACCGGCTAATGCCCGCGGCAGTGATCTGGCTACATCAGCTAAACCACCCGATTTACTATAAGGATATACTTCGCTGGCAATATGAATAATATTTAAATTACTCATGACTTAAAATATTTAGGTATAATGGCATGATGTAAACAAGCCTGATTGCCGTGTAAACCTAAATCCCGATAAGCTGAAGTGGCCGCAATAGCGCCTTGGGCTGCAGCCACGATATCCTGCTTAAAACTTCCTGTAGCATTGGTAATGTCGCCGGCGGCATAAACACCATGAACACTGGTTCGCATCATGGCATCAACTTCTATATAACCACTTTCATCAACTTTTACTCCCAAACTTTTAGGTAAAGAGGAATTAGGTTCAGATCCAATTTCAATAAAAATACCCTGTACTTCTAGTTTTTCGCTACCCTTATAAGAACGATTTAAAACAATGCCGCTTAAATATTCTTTGCCTAATAATTCTTTAACTTCTGTTTCATAAATAATTTCAATATTATTCTTTTTATTAAATATTTCCATATTAGCTGGCTCAGCCTTAATATTTTTTTCTCTGGTAATGAAATATATTTTGGCAGAATATTGAGAGGCTAAACAAGCTCCTTTAACCGAAGCATCTCCTCCGCCCACAATAGCTACAACCTTATCTTTATAAAGAGGCGCATCACAGGTTATGCAATAAGAAACCCCATGACCTAATAATCTTTTTTCATTAGGCAATCCTAGACGCCGACGACGAGAACCATGAGCAAATATTATAGTTTTACCCCAAAAATCTTGACCGGATTCCGATTTAACTGTAAAACAATGATCCTGCAATAATACTTCACTAGCATAATCAGACACAAAAGTAGTTAACGGACCTTCAGCTTGAGCTTTCATAGCTTTAATTAAATCATAACCATCAATACTGGGGATGCCGGGGTAATTTTCAATTATCCAAGCAGTAGCGGTTTCTCCGCCCGGCTCCCTGCCTTCCAGTACTAAAGTCTTCATTAAATATCTTTCAGCATAAATGGCGGCTGACAAACCAGCAGCTCCGCCGCCAATTATAATAGTATCAAAAATATTCTGTATATTGGTTTTGTGCTCAGACATTCTAATAAGAATTATTTCCCCAATTCGCCAGCCGCATTTTATACCTACCAGAGCCAGCTAAAACAATACTTAGAGCCATAAGCATTAAAACAAAATCAAATTCATAACCACCAATAAATCCGCTTGTCAATTTTACTTTAGCTATGGCAACTATCATTATGATTACCAAACCAAAACTAAAAAATCTGGCTAACCAACCAAACACTACTGCCAACCCACCAATTAATTCAAAAAATATAACTAAATATACAGTCCAAACTGGCAAAGCAAGATTAGAAAAAAATAGGTTTGTTTCTACTAAAGACTGCCACTTACTCCAACCATGAGCTATAAAAACTATTCCCAAACCAAGTCTTATCATTAATAAACCGGCATCCTGATAAAATGGAATTTTTAGACTCATAGTCTTATTTTAACGTTTTGAGATTATTTATCTAAAATAATCTCTACTAATTGTAAAATTACTTATATATTATACCTTATTTAGATGTTTTTGCCAATTTTTTGCTTAAATTCAAAAAAGCTATGCTATAATAAAATGTATGCGTAAAAATAATTATTTAATATTAATAATAGTCTTATTTGTCACTACTATAAGTTTTACTTTGGTAATTATTACTCCAGCAACACAAGCTGAAATAATTTATCCGCAAGCTGTTGCTAACTATGAAGATTTTACCCGGTGGTATTTAAAAAAATATAATTTAAAAACCTTACCTTATCGTGCTGCTGCCCTATTTGATGCCTCAACTGGCTATCCACTTTATTTCCATCAAGAAAATACGGTTATGCCTACTGCCAGTTTGATAAAAATGATAACAGCCGGCACTCTGCTTAAGTATGAACCAAATTGGTATACACCCTTAAATTTTACCCTTAATGACAATGAAAATTTATTACGCCCTTACGTTGGCCCCAAAGATAGTTTTTCCCTATTAAAACTTGAGAATGGAGACCAGATAACTCTTGAACAAGCTTTTGCCAGTATGCTCATAGGTTCAGCAAATAATGCCGCTGTAAGTATAGGCAGAGGTGTTGGTTTAGAGCGTACAGAATTTATTGAAGCTATGCGCACTACCGCAGCCGATTGGGGCTTAACACGAACCAAGATAGATGAACCTTCCGGCTTATCATTAGCCAATACCTCCTCTGCCGCTGATATGGCTCATGCTGCCTGTGCTTTGTATTATCATAATTTTATTTCTTCATTTTACGGATCCTCGCCTTCTGTTAGTTTCACCACCAAAGGTGGGGTAAGAAAAACAGTATTACACACGGTTTATGATGTCAGAAATAATCCAAATCGTTATTTTGGCGCCAAAACAGGCTATTTACACGAAACCAAATATCATTTGGCAGCTGGTATAATTACACCTTCTGGTCGTCGTCTTTGTGCCGCTGTACTTACATCCCCTACCCGGGCCGAATCAGAACATGCCATGAATGCTCTCCGTCTCTGGGCTGATGAGATGTATAAGTGGCAGTGAAAAATATTTTCTAGCATTATTTTGCCGCCATGTCGGAGGCTTGTTACAGAACGCAAACCAGGCGAACAGCCGTCTGGCGCGTGTTTATGGCCGACTGTGCATAGCGCCAGACAATGAAACTGGCAAGTACTGTAGAGCCGCAGACCTGTGCGGCGACTTTTGTGTTACTTTTCCTAGAAAAGTAACATTAAGTTTTATGGTTGCAAAATATCTTCCGTTCGACCATTAATAGAAATTTTCACATCCTTCACTGAAGGAAACTGTTGTAAGGTTTTTTCTATTTGCTTACGTATAGACAGCACACGGCATGATCCGCCCACTCCTCTTTCCAAATTTTCATTAAAATCAATACTAGCTAAACCGTTTTCAATTACCAGCTTATTTAATACCACACCCGGTGGCAAGCTGGTAAAATAACCATTTTGCCTTTCTTGTAAGTTAGGCCCTTTTAGTAATTCAATTATTGCCGCTTGGGCTAAAGATTCTGTTTCCGATACATAACGCTCAATCGCATAAACAGAATTACACTCTTCACCAGATGGCGCTTTTACAGAACCAAAATAAACCTCAACTACCTGCATAGCTTTTATTTCCCTTAACTGCAAGGGTATAACCACTTTATCCATTTCTCTTGTTTCAGAAGCTGGATTGTAATAAACCTGAAGTTCAATAATTTCACCGGAGATTATTTCTGCTCCGCTTAAATTAACCAGTGCATTAAAAGCTCCCCAACTTCCATTTTTTGCAGAACTAACTGCTGTTGACCCTGTCCAAATAACTTGTTTTTTACTATTTAAAATCCTAAGACTAAGCACATTATCAGTAGTGCGGGCAACGCCAGCTACCTCAAAAGGACTATTAATTATAGCCAATCGTGGCGGACTATAAACCATTATATTAGGTAAATTTTCTGTTTCTATCGCATCATCACTTATAAATTTCAATGAATTCAAAATATTAACAGCATGATTTTTATCAAATCTTATTATAAAAAAACGATAACTTGTTAAACCTACTAATACCGGCTCAGGGTAGGTAATCACGGCCGCCGCTTGGTTTATGCCATCTTCAGTAGGTACAATCATTGCACCGGGCTGACCGGCTATTTTAACAGTATTTATTTGTGGATTAGCACCAAAAGGCAAATCATAAACTTGATTAAGACTGGAAGCTATTTCTGTTAAAATAACCCCCTCGCCTGAAGTAGCGCTTACCTCAAACCAGCCGCTCTTACCCTCAAAACGACGGGGTAAACCATCATTATCCTGTAGTATTGGCACCGGTAGCCAAGTAGTTGGATAGGCCAAGATAATTCTTAAATTGGGGTTATAATAAATTTTTTTTGACTCTGATTTCTGTTCTGTTAAAGAATAAAAAAAATAAAGTCCACTAGCTAATGCTAGCAAAGCTAAAGCCGCGCCACTCCAAGCATACCAAGCTGTTTTATGGTTATTACTATGAGGGTTAACAAAATTATCTGCTAAAATTTTTAATGGCTGCATACTAATAAATTATAGACCCTCCCAAATAAATAGTTAAATTTAAAATAAGCCCTTAGCCATATGATGGCAAAGGGCTGAAATTATATTCTTCTCTCAGTTCCTTTTAATATCCTGGTGATATTTTCCTTGTGGGCTATTATTATCAATGCTGCCACACAAATAATAAATAAAGTGGTACCGTACTGCTGTTCATTAAACCCGCCTAAAAACAATATTTTAGCAATAACAGCTGCTACAGCTGCGGCAATGGAGCCTAAAGATACTTGTTTTGATACCAACAAAATAAAACCAAAAACTCCAAGAAGAATAAAAGCAAACCAAAAAGGCAATAGACCAAATATTACACCAAGAGAAGTTGCCACTGCCTTACCCCCCTTAAACTTCAAGAAAATGGATTTATAATGTCCTATTATTGCCAAACTGCCTGCTAAAATATAGTAACCTATCAAAGGATCTAAAAAAAATATATTAACCAAAGTAACGGCTAAAAATCCTTTGATGGTATCACCCAGAAAAGTTACTACTCCCCATTTAGCACCTAAGATACGCCAAACATTAGTAGTGCCTATATTACCGCTTCCCACAGTAGTTATATCAATACCTTTTAATTTGGCTATCCAATAACCAAAAGGTAAGGAACCTAAAAGGTAAGTGAGAATTATAAGAATGACTAAGTTCATTTTTATCCTTTTTATTTATTTTTGTATATTTTATTAGTGGCCCTATCTTATATCTTAATTATATTTCTGGCAAGCAGGTGCTAGTTAAATAATTTATTTAATATATCTATGGAATATTTAAAAAAAGAACCCCGCAAAAAAGGGGGTTCTTTTAAAACTTTTAACTATTGCTTTTTACTTATTCAATAACTTACGAGAGCGGAAGCGATCAAAGAATGGAGCTAACCAAAAGGGTAAAGCATATCAGTTAATAATATAACTCAGATTTAGGATATATTTATATACTTAATACCTATTCTTCCCAAGAAACTTCTTCCCAAGAAACTTGGGTATATTGATCTGAGGTTGTTGGAAAATAAGGTGGGGGGGAATAAAGTAAATTAGCATCATAATTTATGAATCTATTTTGATAACCAGTGCCATCTGTATAAGCAAAACCATAACGTTTATTAGTAGCAATCATGCCCCAAAGAGTAACTGCTTGACGATTATGGTATGGTGAACACCTATTTAAACCACCACTTGGGGGACGGTAATAAAACCTACCCACTCGCCCATTCTGAGCAATAAGGGCGGCATCAATCCGTAAATCATTATCACTAACTAATCCTATATGAATGTTACCCTGAGATATTAACCCTAAAGCATCTCGGCCGTCATAGTTAGTGTAAAACAAATCATTATTAATTATGATATTTTTCCGTAAAGGAGGATTATCTGGAAAAAAAGCGGCTACAATAGTAAGACGAGCATTATTTATCTGCCCATTGACAAAAATATCATCTTCCAAAAATATCAAACCATTATTGGGAAATCGAAAATTACCTATTAAATGTTGATTATTAATACTCCAAGTTCCCCATCCGTTCTGATTTTGAATATTATCACAACCTGAAGGAGGATTAATAAAATTAGTTACACGATAAAGATCAAAAGTATCATTAGTTTTTAAAACTATATGATAACCTAACGCACCAGAAGAAGGACGATAAAATCCATCAGCTTGAGCTTTGGTCTTAATCTGAGAAAGATCAGCAGTAATACCATAAAAATCAACTGCTGGAACTGGGAACTGACGTCCAGAAATAAACACATCTGGCCTATTGGGCACGGGTGATGGTGGTAAGGGATCTATTGGAAAAACATGCGTATGCACACCAAACTCATTATCTCCTGAATGATCTGGATCATCATAACTTGCCACCGAACTAGAAACGATATTATGGGCTAAACCATCAAACCTAATACCATTATTTGAATGAATGGGACCAAAGATCTGGGTGCCTTCCCCAAAACGAATATTATCATTAGCCACCACCGCAAACCTAACAATAGATGGCTTAGCTAAACTGGTGGTAATTTTTCTCTGTGAGATACCTAAACCTGAAATTATTTTACCTGTTGATGTAATAGTAACAAGTGTAGAGCCAATTGGAGGGGGATTTATTTCTAAAGTGAAAATTCCTATCTTATTTCCATTCTTATCAAAAAAATCATGAATATATGGCCCCGGATTTCCAGTACCATCCTGATAATCGTGTGGTGCATGAGCCAAATGCCAACGATAATATTCCACACCAGCCTCAGCTAAATGAAAAGCCTGCTCTCTTTTAATAGTCTGTTGCCCAGCCTTAATATTAAGTAAGGCTAAATTAGCTAAACTGATAAGTATAAAACCAGCCATTGAAGAAAAAACCAACACTAAAATAAGAACATGTCCTTGAGGAAATTTTGATATTTGGTTTTTCTTTATAAGCTCCATAAATACTACTTAACTATCTAGAAATTATTTTTTAAATTTCTAATTGAAATATGTGTAATCATAGTAATATCTCCCGGGGGACGGGATGGATTTTTATCCACCTTAACAGTAATTTTAACTAAACGTATTGCTAATAAATCTATTGGTTCAGATAAAGATAAACTACTTCCGTCATATGAAGAATCATAATATTCAAATACTGGCTGAGAGTCGTTGATTAAATTATTTATTACAATACTAATCACCTCGTTAGCTGAATTATAACTTAAGGGATTACCTGAAGGTTTAATGATGCCCTTTTTTAAAACATCATTATCCACAAAATACCGTACCCGCTCTTTAAATCCGTCATTATCAATGTCGCTATAAAAGGTGAAGTTGGTAGCATTAGCATAAGCTATAGGATATCCTCCAGTACTAGAAATAGAAGCTGATCGTATCTCAGAGCTTATAGACTTAAACAACTTTCTTATCTCTGTTTGTGTGGCTATACTATCGGATAAGGTCATATTTATAACAAAGATATCTTTTTGAAAAGATAAAATAGTCAAACCAATTAATAAAAAAATACATAGTGCTACTATAACCTCTATCAAAGTAAAACCGGATCTTAATTGCCAAATGATATTTCTCTCAAAATTGAACATATACTATGGAAACAATAAAATATTCTTCTGTTGCCAATCATTACTTATTTCTACAGTATCATTTATTGTTTGATATCCTATTTTAGTCACAATCAGATCATAAATGCCAGCAGATAAACCAGAGAAAAGCACTTGTCCAGGAGGCACACATAATGAAGTGAAAGTAAATGATATGTCACTTACAATAGGAGTAACTTTAGAATCAATAGTGCTAAGAAATAATTTATAACGAAAATATCTATCACTATTATGCAAAGGGTTTATATTCGAATTAGTTAGAGTATAATAGGTAGAAGATGTACCATCAGGACCCAAAAAATTCCAAGTTGTATTATCTTTATTACTAGCAATTTGAAATTTAACACTATCAAACCCAGCTTCGAGAGGTTGATTTTGTGGCTGCCAAATAAGCTGATGGAAATTACTTAGGGAGCCAGTATCAAAAGTGGATGATTCTAAATAACCGCTGGTCATATATTCAACCCCATTATGATATAAGCGAAGTTCACCAGCAGGATCTTCTGTAGAGATATTACCATCGGAGGATAAATATCTTCTTTCATCTATAAAATCAACCTGACCATCACCACCTGACCAATCGGTTTGTCGTAAAAAACCTTGACCAGTAATTAATGTCTTACTATAAGCACCAGCACTAAGAGTTACACTGGCATTAGATAATGGTAATTGGGTAGAGCCATCTAACACGCTGACTAGTAAGCTATTTGGATTTTTAGAGCCTATTACTAATTTAACATCTTGGATTGAATCTGGAATAATTAAAATAGGCAAAGGCGGAATAGTACCGACCAAATCATAAAATCGGTCAATTATCTCTAAATTATAAGTATCCCATTCTAGGTCCGAAATGATTGCTAATCCGTCGCTACTAGAAACAAAAGATTTTTTATACTTCAAAATTTCTGGATTAGTGCCGATAATTTTTGATCCTTGTAAATCAAAATTAATACCGCCCAAAGATGAACAAGTTTTAGTAATTGTAGAAAAATTAACCTGACTTAATTTATCTATAGAAAAACTAATTTGAGTAACCTGCTGAATTAAAACAGTGGCATGTGGTCTAGAGGGATTAGGATTATCAGTTAGACCGGATGTATAAGTTTTTGCTGATGAATAGCCGGCTTTGGTAACATAAATCTCATAAGCCTCTACACCAGGTGGTGCATCTACAATTTGTAAATAACCAGAATTATTAGTAATGTCATCAATTACTATAGGTGGAATCTGTTGATTATTCTCAATATGAATATTAGCACCCTGAATGGGCTGACCATTTGCGTCAAAAACCTGAATAAATAAAGCGCCATTATTAGAAGAGGTTTCCAATGCAAGAGGGGCAATATAAGTGGTAAAAGACAGAGGTGTCAGACCACGACAATTATTACAGCTGATATCCAAAGCAACTAATTTGTAATCAGCAGGAGAAAGATCATTAGGAGAACCGCCAATAGTACCATCAAATGGATCATCAATATTACGTATCGTGATAACAATCAAAAATTCCAACCCGTTCCTATTTATAATCTGATTTCTTAACAACTTACCAGACGGCAAACCGTTTACTATACCAACATCGGAATAGGGTAAATTACGAATTATTTCAAACTGCTCATTAGCTATCTCTGCTACTATAACTTTAAGACGTGAAATTCTTACCGCTTCAGTAATAGAAACAAAACCCTGATAAACTGCGATGGCAATTATTATAAAAACCGCTGATCCTATCAAAGATTCTATAAGAGAAGATCCAAAAGGAAAATTATTTTGTCGATTTTCATTTATTTTAAAATTCATTTTTTATAAAATAAACTTTGTATTCTTAAAAGTCCTAAAAGAGAATAATATATTATAATTATAGATTAAAATATAATTTTCAACAAATTAATAAATAAACAAAAAATATATTTATTTACTAATATTAGTAAGATTATAAAAAATAATAATAGTAAATTTTTTTACTTTTCCCTCCACGAATTAAACTCTACCCACAATGCTGACTGATTAGCCGACGGCACTAATAATTCCAACAAATTATTATCAAAAATCACCTGACTGCCATTCTCTAAAGTAAGTTTATAGGCAGCAGTGGCTTTAGCAATACCTCCCTGTTTTACTAAAATCTCACCATTAGGCGCGGCTACAACCAAAGAGGCAGAATTGTTTCTGGTAGAAACAGCTGGCGTACTGCCAAGGCTATTATTACGTGTTACTAAAAGTAAAAAACTCTTTGGGTTGCCAGAACCATTAATCTGATAATTATTTTCCAAAACAACAATACCGTCAGCAATCAATACACTACTAGCCGCCTCCAGACTGGGATCCAATCGAATAACTCCGTTATTATTCAAAATTATGTTTCCCGTCACCCAAACATTACCGGTTAAAGTTAGTGTTGGCTCAGCTCCACCGGTAGTTTTAATACCCACATATAAATTTCCGTTTATTTTTTGATGACCCAGAGTTGTATTACTAGTTACGCAATATGTTCCGCTGGAATAACTTTGCGGACAATCACTTGGATTGGGATAAAGTTCTGGCTGGCCACCTGATGTAATTTCATTCTGCCAAGTTTGAATATGTTGATCGGTTATAGGCATTGGGTAAATCCTACGATCATTGTCGGCTAAATTATAATTATTTATAGTGGCAGATGAACCACAATTTGAATTTCTTAAATTATTGTATTGATTTGAGGTTGACATAAGAAAATCATATGAAGACTGCAGGATAGAATCATAATAAGCATTGCCGCAAACCTTGGCATAACTGCTACCGCCAGTGCCGGTAATTCTATTAGCTCTGGCTTCGCCTCTTACAACAATATTTTCCAACATTACATAAGGATCACCATACCAAACCTGAAACGCCAAATCAGCGCCATCTGATTCAAGTGGAGCCCAAACAGCCCCTGAACTAGTCCAGTTATTAGTATAAAAAGCACTGCCGCCGGCATAAGCATCTGTACTATCCTTAGCCCAAGCCCAGTGATTATTAACGTTGTTTACTGAGTCAATCAATAACCAATACTTGGTTCCAGCGGTTACGCTCACCGGAGATGGAATATTTATAATTAACCAATCAAGCGTGCTACTAGTCTGACCAACGCTGGCGTTGTTAAAAGAACCAGTGGCCAAGGCGGAGGTGGCTGGCTTGCCACCATTATCAGCAGTAATACGCCACCAGGTATTACTTAAATTAGGATTGCCAATAGCTCTTATTTTTAAGCGCACCTGATTAATTTGTCCTGAAACGTTTGGTGTAAAACTTTGGGCCACATCACTATAAGTTGCTGATTGTCCAAAAATAAATTCACTATCATGATTATTATGAGCCTGATTTTGAATAGCTGAAGCTACAGATGAAATATTGCCCTGCACCACACCATTGGCGCCACCGGTCACATTGCCGTTAGAATAAAGATCGCCAATAACCATAGCATTATTGTTTATATAAACACCACCCGAGCCAGCGTGCACGGCCCCAATAAAACCACCGGCAAAAGAAGAAGTATTGGCAACTATTTCCAACTCGCGCACCTTGCCGGTAGAATCTTGCGCTCGGGAAGTTACTAGCCGCTGATAAGGATTACCGAAACTGGTGCTTATGCTCACATCCACAGCTACATTATTAAAATTAAAACTAAAAGTTTGTGGCCAAGGATTGCGTATAAGCCTGTATAAACCTTCATTTAAGCCAGCCTCAGCCGCGTAAAAAGTTTTCTCGGTAGCTACCTGATCCAAAGTAATGGAAAAAATATGACTAGTTAAAGTGCTAACGCTAACCAATACCATTAAACTAAATACTGCCACACCCATCAACATCAACAAAGCAATAGCTCCGTGAGGATGCTGATCGCTAGGCTTACCTAATTTATTAATCTTAAACATATAATATTAATACATTAACTGCCGGGCAAAAACTCTGGTAGATAATTCTGTTTGATATTTATAAACCACCGGCACATTTATAGATCCTTGAGCGACTGCTATTTCTACCGCTACACCCTTGGTTGTTCCTAGGAGCGGAATAGGAGTAAAAATTAAACTTAAAATGTGCACCTCGGGTGTGGTTATACTTTCGGTGTTGCCGGCGGTTATCCTCTCCACGGTTTTAGCGACATTATTGTACTGCAACACCACTATACCCTGAGCGCCGGTTAAAGTAAGTTGTGTACCTAAACTATCTACCGCTATTGATTGAGCATGCCTGACTTCCATGGCAATCCTATTTAAAGTAAGTTGGGCATTCAACTCCACTTCTTTTATTACCATACTACGGGCAGCATTCTTGGTAATATCAACCACAAAATCAGAAAGTATAATCATAGCCGCTGTTATTACCGCCACATAAATAATTACTTCCATAATTGAAAAACCTGACGGTTGTATATTTTTTTTTCTCATATTATGGCGTGATATTAGCCCAAGCAGTAAGTATAGTGGCTAATTCCAAACTTTTAGGCTCACCCCGCTCCTGCCAAGATAAACGAACTGTGATTTTTTTAGTGTTAGTATCAGTTATGCCAGAAGAAGTTAAAATACCATTAGCATCGCGTTGCATATTATTAATAGTGATGCCTCGAATAAAAAAAGAATCACCCGGCACCGCTTCGTTGCCTAATACTAACTGCCAACTACCGGCTGTTTCCTGCAAATGATATGGTCCGGTAGATTCTAAATCTACCCAACAACTGTTATAACCGGGGAGAGGTGTACAAGAACAAGAACCAACACAGGCAAAAAGATTATTCGGCAGACTAGCCATCATTTCCAAACTCTCCCGGGCATAAGCTAAAGCACGCTGCCGATAATTATTAGCTGTTTCCAAGCGTCGTGTAGAAGTTATTAAATTACCTAACGATGCTATTAAAAAAGCCGCTAAACTTAGACTAATAAGCACTTCTATAACTGCTGATCCTTGAGGATGTTTACTCATATATAATTAAGGTAGGTTAATTAACCCGCCGGCCTCAACTTGTACTATCAGCTGGCTCCCGCCAGCTGATAAAACAATCTCCTGCGGCGAGCTGGGCAAACCGCTTAAACGGGTAAAAATGATGGTTTGCCCTACCGCCGCTCCAGAAATTGTAATGCCTTTGGGTAAAAATATTTCTTGTTGCAAACCGTTATTCAGTATTACATAGCGGTCGGTTTGCAGTTGAATACCATGATAGGCGGCTACTCCGCCCTGAGCCGCAAGAGCACGTGTTTGGACCAGGCGTAAGGCACTTTGCAGTTCACGGCTGCTGTTTGATAAAGCTACGTTGCGTCTTAAAATGGTAAAACTAGGTACAGCTAAAAAAAGCAGTAAAGTCAAAATACCCAAAGCTATAGCCAACTCCACCATAGTTACACCATGTGGTAAGGATTTTTTTAAATTGACTCGGCAAATTTCCATATAGGTGTCAAAATTGCAATGGCTACAAAACCAACACCAAAACCAATAAGCAATAAAAGCACCGGCTCAATAATAGAAGAAAGGTTAGACAAGGTATTCATAACTGATTTTTCATAAAAAGCGGCTAATCTCGTAAGCATGTGGTCCAGTTTACCTGTACGCTCCCCCACCTCCACCATACGAGTAGTAATAGGTGGAAAAAGCTTTGGCTGGCCTTGTAAAACTTCAGCTAAAGGAATGCCTTTTTGAATAAACGCGACTCCCCCAGTCAAAACAGAACGATATTGGCTATTACGACAAACAGTGGCTGACAAAGCTAGAGCTTTATCAATAGTTACACCGCTTTTAAGGAGCGCGCTTAAAGAACGGCTTAAGCGCGCCAGATTAAATTCACGCACTATTGATTTTAATTTAGGAAACGAGAGCAAAAACCTATCCCAATAAAGTTGACCTCGGGGAGTACGCGCCAATTTAACCAGCAATACTATTAAAAAAAATAAAATGGGAAATATAATAACTCCCCAATTAATAAGTAGATTACTGATGAATATCAACCACCGGGTTACTAAGGGCAAATCTACCGAGTATTCAGTTAAAAGCGAGGTGATTTGGGGAATGACAAAAACCATCATTAAAGTCACAATGGATATCATGGCCAAAATAATAATCGTCGGATACACCATAGCCCCCCGTGACCGGGTTATAAGTTCATAATCCCTTTCCTGCTGTTCCAGCAAATAATGCAAAACATCCACCAAACGCCCGCTAGCTTCACCAACACGAATTAAATTAGTAAAAAATTCAGGAAAATGTTTAGGATACTGTGACAAAACACTCCACAGAGCCTCGCCTTGACGCACCCGAGAATGGATATTTAAAAGTACATCACGAAATATTTGACTATCTGCCTGTTCGGCTGTTACTTTAATAGCCTGATCCATAGACACGCCGGCTTCCAATAAAGTATAAAGATGGCTGGTAAAAAAAATCCTGTCCAAACGACTAACCCTACCAAGTAATTGATTAATATGGAATTGTTTAGCAATTTTTTCGGGTTTTAAAGTAACCACCATCAAGCCTTCCGACTCCAGCTTGGCTTGGGCTTTTTTTAAAGACGAAGCTTCTACTTTACCCTTAACATATGAATCCACCGAATTTAAGGCGCTGTAAATAAAGGAAGGCATAGTAAAAATAAAATCGTAAATTTATTCCTTTGTAACTCGCGTAACTTCTTCAAATGTAGTTTGTCCGTTAATAATCTTTAAAATCCCATCTTCAATCATAGTCAAAACGCCCTGCTGACGAGCGGCCTGCTTAACACCTTCAGTGGTATTAGATTTTAAAATTGCCTGACTAACAACTTCATCAACTTCCATAAATTCATAAATACCTAAACGTCCTTGATATCCAGTTTCACTGCAACGATCACAACCACGACCATGATATAAAACTACCCTACTCCATGAAAAATCCGCTGGCAGTAAACCGCTTTTTTGTAAATTTACAACCGCTGATTCTAAAGACAAAGATTCTCCGTATCTTTCTAAGTGCTTGCTTAAATTAGATAAGGGCGAAGTACAGTGTTTACAAATAGTACGCACCAGCCTTTGGCCTATTATTAAATTAACTACAGAAGCCACCATAAAAGGCTTCAAACCCATTTCCACTAAACGTTGTGGCGCCAAAAAAGCATTATTGGTATGTAAAGAAGACAATACCAAGTGGCCGGTCATAGCTGAATTAATAGCTATTTCTGCTGTTTCCGAATCTCTAATTTCGCCCACCATTATAATATCAGGGTCCTGACGCAATAAACTACGTAACCCATTAGCAAAAGTAAGCCCAGCACCAGGATTAACTTGCATTTGATTAATCCCCTCCAAACCATACTCTATGGGATCTTCAACTGTACAAATATTAACTCGTTCACGATTTAACAGGCTTAATAAGGCATACAAAGTAGTGGTTTTGCCGGAACCGGTAGGCCCTGTCACCAACAACATACCATGGGGTTTTAAAGATTCACGCTTAATAATGGCTAAATCACGTTTATTTAAACCTAAGGTCCGAAAATTGAATTTTTTTTGCCTGGTATCTAATAAACGCAACACTATTTTACTGCCATGAAGATTGGGTACTATAGAAACTCTCAAAGCCACTTCATGATCATGAAAAGTATAACGGAAACGGCCGTCTTGGGGTAAACGATGCTCATCTATTTTTAAATTAGCCATAAGCTTAATACGGGCCAATATTGGCGGTAATACCTCACGTGGCAATTCCACTACTTTTTTCAGTAAACCATCAATACGAAAGCGGATGACAATTTGTTCACTGCCGGGTTCAATATGAATATCAGAAGCTCTACTGGCCAAAGCCCGATCAATTATACTGTTAACCATCTTTACCACCGGTACAAACTGAGCTAATTTTTCTTCAGTCTCATGACTGGCGAGCGTTTCTTTTAGACTCTCTTCAATTATTTTGCCAAACTCTTCAGCCAACTTGCTTTCATAGCGCTGTAAAGCATAAGCGATATCTGCTGGTGTGGTTATATATACTTGTGCCTGCAAACCGGTTTTACGCCGGATAAAATTTATTATTTCAACATCTTCCGGATTAGTGGTAGCTACATGAACACATTCTCCAGCTTTTTTAAATGTCACCAAATTATGAGCTTCTGCTAAATCTTTAGGTATAAGTCCCAATACATAAGGAGAAATCATACGACCACGTAAAACTACAGACTCTAGCTGATAATAACCTGCTAAAACTTCCAAAATACGCTCAGTATTACCGTTGGCTTGATCTAAAAGTTCTGCTACTACCGGACGCCCCTCACGCTCAGCCTGCTGTTCAATTTTTTTAAACTGTTCGCGTGTGAAACAACCTTCCTGTTCCAAAAATTTGGCTAGTTTAACTGAACTAGTGGATGTTAATAAACCCAACATTAAAGTGGTGAATTAAATATAAACGGCTTTTTTATAAAAAAAGGGTATATGATACCAAATTAATATTTAAAAATATAACTAACTTATTTGCCTTGTTCTTACAATAAATTAAGAATTATGTCAAGTCTAAATTTAAAATATAAAAGACTATTTAATCCTAATTTTATTTAGGAACATAATCAATCAACTGTATGTTAGTTAATTATGTATAAATTGTGTAATAAAAATCTACCCTCTAAAAGGCATTTTTATTATTAATTAAACAATAATTAATAATTATTGTTTCAATACACGTAGAGTTCCCCACTGCCCGGCCGCACGATGCCCGGGTTTAGAACAGTAATAAACAAAATCGCCAACCTTATCCGCCACAAATTCCACCACCACTTCCTGGTTTAAGGGCGTTTCGGCAAACACATTATACTCGTCTATTTTAATATCATGATTACCAAAGGTATTGGTAACCCTGATGCGTACCGTGTCTCCCTGATTTACCACCATCTCATTCAAACTAAAATATGGTCGCTTAGTCTCTGGTGAATAATAAGAGGTCATGGTGAATTCTTTCACTTCACCCACTAGCATTTCTGGAGTTTCATTCTCCTCTAATGTGGGCATGGTGCTGGTTGGCACTTCATCTTGGCTACTGCCAGTTGGTATAACTGTCGTTGAAACTGTCGCCGGCTCTAGTGCGGGTTTATTGAAAATAAAAATTACCCCAATAATCACCACTACAATCAAAAATACAAAGATAAAATATTTTTTTTGCATATGTGTATATATTAGTTAAATTAACGCACCTAAATTTTAGAGTGGCTACACTCGGCTTTAATAATTTAGGCCGGATTTATAGCAAAATTACTTATATAATCTTATATAATTATTAGTATAATAAACTTTACTAATAATCAAACTTTCCTTAATAAATACAAAATAAAGGAAACTTAATATCCACAACAACTAATTACTGAAAAGTTTCTTTATCCAACCAAATAAACTAATCTTAATTTCCTGAACTTTTATAAAATTATCAATACTTTCCTGCTCCTGAATAAGATTTTGGATCTGATTCTGCAACTCAATTTTATCAGCTTCATTATCTATATTAACTATCAATCTATTCAACTGCTCCAATCTATTTCTGGTTTTGACCATTTCACTTCTCAAAGTGCCTAAATTTTTATAATCTGAACCAAATAAAAATGTTCTTATCTTGCTTCTGGTTTGTACTTTTTCCATAGCTTGAATCATAACTTCAGCTGATTGATTTTGCTGCTGGGCTATATTACGAACTTGCTCACCAATACCCCCAGGCTTGCTATCAGCTACTTGAAGCAAGCTTTGTACAAAATTTGCCACTGCGCTGCGATGCTCAGCCGCCTTGTCCTGACCTATTTTTTTATTCTCTTTATTAACTTGGCCAGGAGCAGAATCTGGCATATTGGTTTGCTCCTGAGCTTGAACTTGTGCCTGAACCTGAGTTTCTTCGCCCCTGTTTTGAACTTGTGCTTGTGCTTGCACAGCAGCGCCAATTCCTGGCTGCGAATCGTCAACCGTGCCATCCCCCCTTACTTTCAAACCAAAAGAAGTATCGGATGAAATTGAATCATCCTCACCTTCTCTTGCCTGCACCTGAACGGCAATAGCAAAAGATACTAAAACCATGGCGGCCATTAAAAAACCGACACCAATAAACAAATCCTTCCTAACTTCTGACATATATTAAGCGAGTTAATAATAAACCCTCCTTATTTAGTCTACACCTTAATATAACGCGCCATCCAGCCCCCCTTGTTTCACTTAAACTCTCTGTTTAGACACCATGTCTTATTCTACCATTCGCGCGAATTAGACCGAGGGGGAGGGTGAGGGGTTGACTAGAAAGAAATTGGCGGTTATAATTTACGTTCCAAGACAAACATTACAAAACCAAAAGAAAGGATGCACCTTGAAGATATTAAGCAAATTGTTTTTATGGATAGGATTCATAATATTCTTATTTATCGCCTGTCTCACAACTGAGACGTATCTATACGCGCATAACCAAACCCAAAAAGTAACCCTGCCTAAAAACAATCACTTGATAGAATTAGCTATCATTGATCTTGTCTTTATTGTGGCAAGCATAAGTATTCGCTTTTACCACGAAAATAAAAAGCTATACAAATTCTAAAAGTTTAGAAAAAAATTAAAGGATGGTAACGCCATCCTTTTTTATTTCCCAAACCAAAGGTTATTATTCTACCATTCGTACGAATGTTACCTAAATAAAAAAATGCAACGAATTAGATAAGGGTAAGAAGTTTACGAATCAGGGCAGGAGGAGAAGAAACGAGTTTGTAAAAAATCTGCTTGCCTCTTTGCTCATACTCCACCACACCAGCTACAACCAAGATCGCCAAATGTTTAGAAGTTGAACGGAAAGATAATTTGATAGCATCAGCCAGCCCGCCTACTGATGCCTCGGGGTGTGTCATTAAATATCTTAAAATAGCTAAGCGGCGCTTATTGGCAAAGGCCTTGAAAGTGTACTCTGGTCCGGACATAAAATATAAGTTCACTTAAATACTTAAACTATTATCATTCTACTATTCGTACGAATGTAGCCACGGCATAGTTGGCCAGGTAAATTCATCAATACAAAAGACTGAAATTCTAATGGTCTTAATATTACTTATATTATGCTCCAGATTAATAAGTTTCAAAGTAAGTTATTGTAACTTAATTTGATTATTTTAATAAATTAAAACCCAAGACATTAGAAAGTAAAAACTTAAGGTCAAACAACTCCTACCAGTAAAAACACTTTCTAGATTATAAATATAAATTAATTATATCTGCTTTATCTTTAAAATATATAAGAAATTGAAAATTTGGCCATTTTATATAGCTGTTTATAAACAGGAAATTATAAATTAGCCAAAAAATATAAAGAAGTGGCCGACATCATGCCCAACATAAAACTGGCGCCAAATAATAAATAAAGCCCAAATAATAGGACAATCGGCGGTAGGGGTTCGGAAGGATTATACATAAATTTTAATTAATTAAGAATTATAATATCACTTTAATAATAGCTTTTTAAAGACTAACACGCCAGTATTTGACTTTAGGCTATTCAATCATCTAAGCTGAAGGAAAAATTGTCTCTTTACCAAAAAACAAAAATGAGGAGAAATCTCATGACTGTTACTATCACTGTTTACTTTTCTCATAATGAAGAATCATTATACACTATCTTAAAAAACATTACAGGTTTTCATCCTAAACTTAAAAAATTGGGAATGAATAATAATTATTTCCCGGTGTATTCTTGTGAGTTTAATTGTGCAGAAAAAAATGATCTAAGTATTTTACAAACCCTTCAAAAAATGAAGATTCATATTGGTGAAATAAAACACTAACCAGCGCATTGGTTAAAAAAGTGGAATCTTGCTGGACAAATAATTTATAAATAACCCAAGCTCTTAGCTTAATTAGGCTAGAGCTTGTTTTTATATATAAAACACAATTGCCAAAAGGACAGCTAAAATAATTCTGTACCAACCAAAAGCCGTTAAATCGTGATGTGACACATAACGCAGAAGCCAACGTACGGCAAACATGGCAGACAAAAAAGAAAAAACAAAACCTATAAATAAAACGAGCCATTCTGAACTGCTAAATTGAAAACCTATTTTAAAAAGATCAAAACCGGTAGCGGCCGCCATAGTGGGCACAGCCAGTAAAAAAGAAAACTCCACGATTGTGTGCCGTGATAAACCTAAAAATAAACCACCCATAATAGTGGCCGCGGCCCGCGACACACCCGGAACTACCGCCACTGATTGAGCCAAGCCAATTATAAAAGCTTGTCGGTAAGTAATAAGATCAAGATTACCCACTGCCTCAGGTAATTCTTTATACCAACGTTCAAATAAAATTATAGCCGCGCCGCCCAAAGCCAAAACACATAAAACTACGGCAACCGAACCTAACAAGTATTGCTTGATTATGGGGTATAAAACTAAACCAACAATGGCCGTGGGTAAAAAGGCCAAGGCAACTTTTTTAAAAATCTCACCATTAAGTAAAAGTTTACGCCAATAAAGAATTAAGACTGCTAAAATAGCTCCCAACTGAATGATTACAATAAAACTCTTCCAAAAATCAGTGGGGTAAATATTCAATAACTTTTCCACCAGTATTAAATGTCCAGTTGAAGAAATGGGCAAAAATTCGGTAATACCTTCCACTGTGCCTAAAATAATGGCATAAATAAATTCCATACCAACTAATTGTAACCTATGCTCGGTTAATTGACGAAATTTATGAACTAATCTAAGATAGCGGCACAAAAACAAAAATTATTCATTAACAATAAAGGAGTAAAAGATGAAAAAACTATTTGTTCTCACTATAGCTACCTGGTTTGGTAGTGGATTAATTCCTTCGCCCAAATTACTCAAAGACATGGCTGGAACTTACGGATCTATATCAGCCCTACCTCTTTGCGCCTTACTGGTTTACTTAGCGCGTGATATTAATGAGCAGACCATGTATAAAACTGACGGCCACTGGCTAATATATGTGATATGGGTAGCAATAATATTCTTGTTAGGACAGGCCGTAATAGAAGCTGCTGAAAGAGCTTTGGGGCCTAGAACAGATTGTTATGGCCAAACTAAGATTCATGATCAAAATCAAATTGTTATTGATGAAGTAGTGGGAATGTTAATCACCTGTCTGCCGCTAACTTGGTTGCAGATTGAAAACTGGTGGCTGGTATTTATACTGGCTCTTATCTACTTCCGATTCTTTGATATCGTAAAATTTTGGCCAGCACGAATCTTTAGCCGAATGCAGGAGTCCTTTGGCATAATGATGGACGACGTGGTAGCTGGTATATATAGCGCTATATTTTTATACAGCACCATAAAAATCTTTAACGTTTAATAAAAAGCCGCTTTTCTAAAAGCGGCTTTATTTTATAAATACTTTAACAAAACTTGGTAATTTAAAAAACCAAAAATTTTATAAGCCCATTGCAACCACCAACCAAACTTATTACTCAGTAAAAGAAAACCTATTAAAACCAGTAAAATGCCGCCAATAACAGATAATAATTTTAAATAAGGCCCAAGCTTAACAAGATAACGCGACACCGCACCTACGCCCCAAGCCAACAATAAAAACGGCACGGCTAATCCAGCGGCAAAAACCAACAACAAAAAAGCACCTTTGGCGGCAGTAGCAGAATAAGAAGCTAATAACAAAATGGAGGCTAAAATTGGCCCAATGCAAGGCGTCCAACCAAAAGCAAAAGTGGCGCCGAACAGAAATGAAGAAGTTTTATAGCCCGGACGTAAAAAACGCTCTAAGTGCAATTTATGTTCACCTAAAAGTACAGGCAAACGAATCACGCCAATTAAATAAAGACCAAAAAAAATCACTATTATACCTCCTAACCTGCCCAAGAGTAATCGATACGGCGCCAATAACAAACCAAGAGAACCAAAAACTCCACCCAAAATAACGAAAACTAAACTAAATCCAACTACGTACCATAATCCATTAAAAAAAACCTTTCGACGTAAACTAACTGAATTTTTTTGCTGTAACTCGCGCAAAGACACCCCGCTGATAAAAGCCAAATAACCGGGGATAAGAGGCAGAGTACAGGGTGCCAAAAAAGTTAGAATACCGGCAAAAAATGCTGGTAAAATTAAAGTGGAAACGTTCAAACCAAAATCCATGACTTTATTATACACATATCACATAACATGGAACACATAACACACTAGTGTCTAATAAAGGCTCCAGTAGAAACTATCTTCTGCCGCCCTGTCGTAGTGTTAGTAGCAGAGTGGAAGACGCGCGAATGGCCAACGAGCTCGTGTTACGACCTTTATGCATAGGGCTCGTTAGTGAGTGCGGCGAGCACTGCATGACACGAAGACCGAGGCGGCGATTCTTGCGCCACTTATTTAAAGAAGTGGCGATTTAAAAATTTTACTTTAAGGAAACTTTAAGGAAACTGGGAAGCGTCACAAGTAGTACCAGGCCAATCACAACCTACGCCCACAAAATCATAAAAAGTTTGGGGGATTTTTTCTATAGCGTAAATAACACGGCCCACACCGGGAAATTGCTTTAAAGTCTGCTCCACCTGATGCCTGAATTGTTGGGAACCACAAGATGCGGAAACTTCGGGTAACAACTCTCGAAAATCTTTAAAATCAACATAAGCTGTGCCGCCACTAGTGCGTACGGAAACTAAAATATCGGCCGTAGCGGCAGAAAAAGGAGATGTATAGCCTTGGTCTTTTTCCTCATCAGTTGGACCTTTTAATAATTCCTGTAAAGCAACACGAATAATATCTGCTTGGCGCGGCACCACTCTTTCCACCGGATAAACTAGTGTGCAATCATAAATATCAGGTGGATCAAGTTCGGTATTTGAATAAAAAACTTCTAAGCGCATGGTTGGTGGTATTTTTTCTTCCGGCATTGGTTTAATAACTAAACGGCTTAAGAAAAAACCAAAACTGACTAGGATTATAAAACCTAATATTAAATTACGCGCCTTAGCTGTTAACATACCACGGGCCTGAAAATTTTAACGAATTAACATTGACTCAATACTTGGGTTAACAGACTGTTCAGTCACACCGCCACTGCCATCTGAAGATACCGGCACATCAGGCACACCTACAGCCGGCATTATTTTAACCGGTCCATCAATATAACTTGATTGTAAAAATTCTTTGACCAATGGGACTACAACATTTTGGGGCATAAAAACATAGTTCTGCTTTGCCGGTTTCACCGGAAAAACAAGGGCCGGTAATAATAACTCCTGATTATCGCCATTTTGATAATGCCAGTATCTCAAATAACCAATGGTGGGGGTTTCTAAATTAAATTCAACTTTTTTATTTTGATCAAAGTCGTTTGTCGGGTAAATCAAAGGCGTAGGATAACCCTGCCCGCCGGACGTAGCGTATTTTAGCAAAGTATCCCAATCAGTTTCCGCTTCATAAGATGAAGCTTCAAAACGCAGACTAGACATATTCCACATACCGGAAACGCGATTGTAACGAATATTGATATTCACGCCCAAACCTATTTGATTACCGCTATATTCGTATACTGAGAAATTATTAATCTTAATTGGATAAATAACCGTGATAATATCTGGCACATAAACCGTAGATTTATCTTCAGCTTGATCGTAATACAAGCGCCAATCATCTTGTATAAAAGGCGTACCATAGGCAGAAGTATTAATGCCATGTTCGCGCAGCCAAGCGTTGGCAATGGCAATTAAACTTTCATCAACCGGCACCTGCTCCGGTCTAATTTGCAAGCGGTGATAACAATCTTCGTCGTGACAATCATTAAACGGCTGTGGCCAACGACGCCAATTTTCGTAAACATTCACCATTCCTTCCAAAAAATCAATGCTTATAATATAACCGTATTCTTTATCTTCAGTAAGAGTAATTTGGGATAAACTGGCACCGGAGAAACTATCCAATTTAAAACTACCCACGTCAAAACTTCTTAGAAAGCTGTTGTTCACGGATAAACCAACATTTTTAATTCTCCGCAAGACATCAACCTGTGCTGGTAAATCTTCCATTTTTGCGCCTATAAATTTATAAGAGTACTCCGGATAAGGATAAATCATAGCCTGATTCATACCAGCTTCCCCGCCCAAACCAGCCGGCGTCGGAGAAAATTGATTTGTAACTGTACGAATATCACTTGTAGAAGGCCTAGTCGTCTTACCAGCTCCACCCCAACCAATCGGCGTACCATCAGATACAGCTAATAAATTACCAAAGGCGCCATTTGGTAAACGAGTAATACCCGGCTCAAACTGATTAATCCGATTAAACCGGCGTATAGTACCGGGTAAGCTGGAAATTAAAATGAGCATAAAAGCCACTAAAGCCACCATTGTAAGTAAATAAGGCTGGCGCATAAAAGAAGCTAAATTAAACCACGGATTTAATTTGGTCTCCTGTACTAACTCTTTATTAACTGACATTAATTCTTTTTCTTTATTCATAAGTTTTACCTTTAAATCAACGAAAAATTTAGGTGATGGTTTAATATTTGGTTTAGCCTGAACCAAGCGCAGTATTAACGGTGCCAATTCAGCCTCCCGGGCACGAAGTTCCGGATCAAGCTGATAAAGTTCTTCCAAAATTGTGCGAATGGTTTGGGGCATATTTAAATTAAGTTGGCAATAAGTAAGAAAACTACAGCTGAAAACCCGTCTCGTAATTGCCTCAGAGCACGGGAGGCAGACATTTTTAAAGCTCCTTCACTCTTGCCGGTAATTTCGGCTATTTCCTGATATGATAACCCTTGCCATAATCTCATAAACAAAAGATCACGAGTTTCTGAAGATAAAGAACCAAGGTATTTTTTTACTTCTTCAAGTGCTAAATTAACTTCTGTTTTCGTGAATAAATCCTGCTTGGCGGCCAGATTAAAAATATCATCAATATCAACTGCCAATTTAGCGGTGCGATAATAATCTACCACATTATTATGAGCTATACGATAAAGCCAAGAGGAAAAATTGCCACGCCCAATATCATAATCAGTTATATGTTCAAGAGCTTTTAAAAAAGTTAAGGAGGTTAAATCTTCAGCTACTTCACGATGCCAAGTTTTATAATACACAAAACGATAAATACGCTCTGCATAAAGCTCGTAAAGGGCTGTAAACTGATCTAACCTTCCAGCCTGACAAGCAACAATGGCTTTTAATTCAGTTTGGTCCATAAAGTAATCTTAGTTACCTTATTCTAGCCCAAAACTGCCAACTATAAAAGAGCAAATCTTTATTTAATAATAATCAAATAATTCATAGAAACAGTAACCAGCCGACACATAAACTTAAATTATTAATTATTAAGCGGCATATGGATCCTTGGGCCTGCTATTTTTATTACGACCGGTTAACTATTAAGTAACAATCAACTTTACTTATGCTCTAATAAAAACCTAAAATGCTAATAAAAAAGGAAGGAACTAAAATAATATGGCCGATCTAACAATGAAAATAGATTAATTGGCCTAGCCTACCTAATTAAATTTATCACACAATTAATTCACTTATTTTTTATGAATTGGGGAAAGTGGGTAATTTAAAATCTAAAATATCTAATACTTTATATTCAGCAGTAATAATTTTTTAGATCAGAATTGGGCAGTAATTTAGAAAATATGCTAAATGTAAAAATTATTATAAATAATTTACTGTCCTAAAGTAGCTATATCAGCCTCATATTTAGCTGTGAGTTCCAAAACGCTATTGCCATAAAAACTATAAGCCGGATTGGTACCGCCGGAAAAATAACGCATAGCCGCACGCCAATCGCCATCGCGAGTACCATCAGCGCCGTTACTCTTAAGTAGAATAGCCGCCGCCACGAAAGCGTCCCGAATATCCCAAGGATTTGCCGGACTATTACCGGTAATAGCGCTGACGCGCGCTTTATACCCCTGCCAAGTGGAAGGAATAAACTGCGCCGGCCCCATAGCCCCGCCCCAACCTAATTGAGAACCGTCTTTATTTCTCATAGGACAAGAAACCGGTGTTTCATCTGGATTCATGCCCAATTCTTTAGTAATAGCTAAAAACGGTTCTTGATCCCTATCCGGCTTCATAATTACCCGCCAACTTTTTTCTGGAGGATCTCCCGGTCGATTACAAGTCCCCACATTCTTGCCTAAATTAGATTCTTGGGTTAATACTGCCAGCAAAAAAGCTGTGCGCACACCGGTTAATTTAGATACCCAACTGGCAATTTCTACTGCTTGTCCAAAAGTAATATTCTTGCTAACACCTAAAAGTTCGTAAATACGGCTACGTATTTCAGCGGCCCGCTTACGAGTATTGGTCAACTCTTTTTGATATTCACTTTCCCGACCCTGTGTTTGCCGCAACAAAGTATTTTGTTCTGTAACCAAACTAGCTAAAGACTGCTGTTGTAAAATACTTAAGGAAAGCAGATTCTTATTATCATCTTTTTGTTCAGCCAAAACTGCTGCCTGACTTTCTAATTGTTGTTTAGTTACTTTAAGCTCCTTAACCAACAACTGTAAACCTTCACTAATCTGCACATAGGATTCTAAATCTGTCATCATGTCAGAAAGCCGGCCGCCTAATAAAAAAGTGTAATAAACAGGAAAACCATCACGCTGATACATAAGACGAATATAATCAGCTAACTGTTGACGTAATGAATTTATTAACAATTCATGCTGAGAAATATCAGCCAAAGTAACATTTATTTTTCTTTCCAAATCAGAGATCTTGAGATTGGTGGCTTTAATTTCCAAATTCAAAGCAGCCTGCCGATTACGCAACTGATTTATCTTATTCTGCAAAGTATTTTTTTCCCCTTTAATGGTAATTAATTGCTTTTCGTAGATTTTGATCTGTTCTTCTATATCTCGCAATTCTTGCTCCAAAACCTGTCGGGTAGAGGCTTTTTCTTCGCTGGTAGTTTGTGCCTTAGCTAAAAATGATGATTTTTGCCAAACCAAAATCACCAGCAAAATAATAAAAATAGCCAAATAACTCTGCTTTTTCATAGCCTTTTTATTATAGCAAATTAATTTATTGATAATGTTTAAATAATCTTGGTATAACTAGTAAATGTCTTAGAATAAAAAAACTAAAATAACATAAATAAAAATAAGAAGTTATTATGAAAAATAAAAACGCCAGTCGGCCGACCAATTAAAAAGACTATCTTCATGATTAATAAAATCTGATTAAACACGGATTGGCTTATTTTAATAATCTTGCCCGATAAATCGGTTTAATAAATAGCTAATAAAATAGCCTAAATAATAAAAACCTACACCAACAAAAACTGTCGCTACAGTATAACGCATAATCTTTTCTATTTTTTGAACAGCTTTAAATATTTTACTAACTTTGTGCAAAGAAAAAGCTAATAAAAAAGAAAAAATTATAACTGGCAGGCCGGTACCTAAAGCAAAAAATAACGAAAGGGCTGGACCCCCAGCAGTAATTAAAACCAAAGGCATAAATGCACCAAAAAACAATACACCACTGTATGGGCAGAAAGCGAGAGCAAATAGCATACCCAAAGATAACGAACCTAAATATCCTTTGTCCGACAGCCACAATTTTATTTTTTCAATTGTTTGGCTGTTATTTTTTAAATTGATTTTGATAACACCAAACATCATAAGACCAATTAAAATCAGTACTGGGCCCAAAACTTTATCACCCCAGCCTTGAAAAATTCTTGAAATTTGAAATGACGAAAGTCCGAAGTAAATAAGAGCAGCTAATAAAGCATAGCTTATGCCTCTGCCTAAAATATAAAAAAGACCAGATATAATTATGTATTTGGGTGACTTAATATCTCTAGAAATATAAGCGATCGCTGTAATATTCGTTGCCAGTGGACACGGACCAATAGAAGTTAAAATTCCCAATAAAAATGCGGTTAGTACCGGAATGTTGTAATTGTCTATAAAATAATTAATATAATCAAACATTATTTTTTAGCTAATAAATTTTTCAGCACACCTTCAAAATAACTAATAAATTGGTTTTCATTATTTACTAGCCGCCAAACAGTAACATCTTCTTTTATATTATCTTGGCCAGCGATTATTGTGTTCACATATAAAGAAGAACCACGGGCTTGATATTTAATGACTATATCCCTATTAGCTGGTAATTCACCATTTATATCCTTAAACTCTATTAAACCATTAGAGTATTCTTCGGAAAATTTTTCTTTAATTGTTTTAAGAGCGTACTTGCCGACGGTAATACACGACCAGCATTGCTGGGTGCCATGAAAATGTACTACCACAATTTTATCAGGTGGCTGGTTTGCTCTTGAAAAATTTTCCCTGTTTTCAACAGGAACTTGACTACAGCCTGTTAATAAAAATAATGCTAAAAATAATAATATTAATTTATTGTGTCTTATAAAATTTATTGACATTTTATTAAGTAATCAGCTAACCAAACATCAACCATTGAGGCTTAAATATGAGTAGCAGGCCAACTATAACCATGAGTATACCACCAATTAGATGAGCCCAACGGGTATATTTAGTAGTCAAACCGGTAATTTGTAGAGTGACCATAGCCACAGCAAACACTATCATATCATCCAGCATAAAAATAAATATGTAGAGAAGAAGATAAAGATAATATTGCCAATGAGGCATGGGCGACAAAGCTAATATCTGTGTATAAACCGCCGGCAATCCAGCCGAACAAATAAGCTCTACCAAATTAACGGCAAAAGCTAAGAGAATAATACCACCTAGAGCTAACCATAATCTTTTTTCTTGGCTGATGGCCTTTAGGCGATCAAAAACCCGCCGGCGCTTATCTGGCGCGGTTACTTTGCAAGTTTCATCCCGCTTTAGGAAATATTCCCGCAAACTATAAGCTCCACCACCAATGGCTACCAAACCAATTATGATTCTTATTATTAAAATAGCGCCAATAAAAAGAATCAGGTTAAGCCAGGCAGCCAGGAAAACAAAATAGACCGCGGCTGAGGCTACTATGAAAGTACTGCCTAATAACCAACGCCGTTTAACATCAGTTACACCCAACAATAAACCAATTAAAAAAACCAAAACCCACATGGCACATGGATTAAAACCATCAAGCGCGGCAATAATAATGGTTAGTAATGGCAATGATAAGTGTTTTGTTTTAATCTCACCCACTAAAGGTAAACGTAAACTTTCCGGAATCGGACTTAGATCTTCTTCTATTGCGATATTACTCTGATCCTCTGTCTTAATTGATAATTCCGATTCCTCTGGCTGCGGATTTATTTCTATAAATGTGTCTACCGGCTCTACCGGTTGTGGTTTAGTATCAGCCGAACCAATAGGTGGTTCTGGTGCTAATGGTTTGACTGACGTAAGTCCTGCCAGTGGACCAACAATATCTACACAACCAGCCGCCATACATCTTTCCACATAGGTTTGTATTTGTCTGCCTGTGGTTTCAGCATTATAAAAACCAGTTACATATTCCTGTCCCACTACAATAAAAGGCACACCCTTGACATCTATTTTCAATTCTTTAGCTGTATCTGTTAATAATTTCCGATTAGCAGTACTGTACCAAACTTCAAAAGAATATACTTTAACACTGGGGTTTTGTCGTTCCAACTCCTGTAAAAAAGGTTTAGCCGCCACACAATGCGGACAACCATCTCCCCAAAAAAAATAGACCGGCACACTACTTTGAGCTGAGTTTATGGTGGGAGAAAAAAAAATAATGGCAATAAATATTATTGATATTATTTTTTTGAGCATATTTTTTAAACTAATAATCCATAAATAAAACCGGCAAAAGATGAAAAGAATAGAGCTAGGCCTACATAAACCGCTGTTTTGGTATTCCCTAAAACTTTTCTTATCACTAACATACTGGGTAAACTTAACGCTGGTCCAGCCAAAAGCAAGGTTAGGGCCGGGCCAGCAACCATGCCCTTAGCCATTAGAGCCTGAACGATTGGCACCTCAGTTAAGGTAGAAAAATACATTAAAACACCAAAGGCTCCGGCAATAAAATTGGCGCTTAGTGTACTATTACCTACCAAATCAGATATTAAACTTTCGGGCAAAAATGGCATGATAAATCCCACAATAAATACTCCTATAAACAATACTGGCGCTAAAAGTTTAGTTAAACTCCAAGTTTCTTGCAGCCACTGCTGCCTAATGTTTCGGGAAAAAGAAAACATTGCTACCCATATCACCACAGCTACTAAAAAACCAATCAGGCTGTATTTTGCTACCGGCAAAAAAGATATTCCATTAACTACCAATATACCTACTAGCGATCCAAAAAATAAAATAAGTGCTGATTTTTTTACTACCACCAATTCACTTCCTGTTATCACTGACGTCTGCTGAGAATTAATACTATTAACTCCTTTAAAAAACCAATGCATAATAAATCCAATTAAAATTGAAAGTGCTATGGCGGCTAGACCACGCGCTAAGCCAAGAGGAAAACCCAACACAGAAGCAGTTAAAAATATAGCTCCTACATTAATAGCCGGCCCGGAAAATAAAAAAGTGACAGCTGGCCCTAATCCGGCCCCACGTTTCCATATACCGGCAAACAATGGCAGAATAGTGCAAGAACATACAGCCAAAAGAGCGCCTGAAACAGAGGCTAAAGTATAAGCTCGCCAAGGCTTATCCTTACCGCTCAAATATTTTAATACCCAATCCTGTTTTACAAAAACAGCTATCGCTCCAGCAATGAAGAAGGCCGGCACCAAACAAGTGAGCACGTGTTGACGCGCATATTCTTGCAATAAGGTCACCCCAGAAATAAAACCCTGACCTAAAGCCGTTAAATCTACGGGGATAAAATACAATACTAGAAAAACGCCAATAATAAGGCTGAATTTAGTTCGTTCGGTCATATTCTTAATTTTTTAACCAACTTTTAAGTTCATCTAAACTAGGCAGCCTACCAGCGCACATAATACTGCCATCAATTTTGAGTGCTGGCGTACTCATAATTCCTTCCTCTATAATCCGTTCAATATCATATTCATGCTCAACCGTAGCTTCGGCTAAATTAAGCTCAGCTACAGCTTGTTTAGCTAAATTTTCCAACATTATACATTTAGGGCATCCGGTGCCAAATATAGTTATTTTCATATTTTTTTTAAACAATTAATTAAATGTCTAATTATTATTTTACCTTTAGGAGTAAGATGATAATCAACATATTTACTATTACGCTGTCCCACAAGTAAACCAGCTTTAGCCATATCTGTTACATGATGAGAAACCAATGTTTGCGACATGCCAGTATGCTCCATCAAATCGCAAACGCAGTGGGCTTTTTGTGCCAAGAGCAACAATAGTTGCATACGCCTAGGCACGGTAATAATCTTTAAAAGCTTACTGTGCTCCTGTAGTTTGGCTAGACTAATCCGTTGTTTTGGTGGCTTAAGCGAACAATGGCAACGTTTATATATGAACATATATTCATATGATAGCAAAATCCAAAAACATGTCAAGAGCCTAAAGATTAAGTACTCAAGATAAAAGTAACTTTGCTACGCCGAAATACACTATTACACTAATAATATCCTGCAAAATTGTAGCTATAGGGCCACTGGCATTAGCCGGATCTTGTTTTAAACGACTAAAAGTATAAGGAATTATTAAACCAGTAATAATTGAGGTGAGTGTGGCTATAAAAAGTGATGTTCCCAAAACAAAACTTAACTGTGTTTGATGATAAATAAATAAACTTACAAAATAAAGCAAAAAGCTCATAGTAAACCCGATTAATGCCACTACAACAAACTGTCTTTGAAAATATTTTTTAAAAACTAAAGTCGGATTAACTGCCAATTCACGTATGATAAAAGCTTCAGTTTGTATACCAACAGCATTCGCCATATAAACCACTAAGGGAATAAAGGCGGCTAGAGTCAAGTTTTGAGATAAAGTATGTTCAAATACGCCAATTATAGCCGCGGCTACAAATCCACCAATCAATCCTAAAATCAACCAGGGTAAGCGATGTTTTAATGATTTGGTTATGGGTAACTCTAAAACCCTATCGTAACTAGTTAATTCAGCTTTACCTTGATAGACGCCGCCTAAACGTAAGATATCCTCCACTGCTTCCTGATCTAATATCTTCAAAATAGCGTTATGGGGCACAATACCTATAAAAAAATTGTCTTTATCTACTACTGGTACAGCTTTTAAAGAATGCCTTAAAGCTAATAAGGCCACCCGCTCTTGATCTGTATATGGCCTAACTGTTACTGAAGCCGGTGACATTACTTTACTAACCAAAACATCTGACTCTTGCTGAAATACTTCTCGTACCGAAACTACTCCTTTTAACTCCCCGTGGTTGCCTAAAACATAAACATAATCAATACTATCAAAATCGCTGCTATTTTTTGTCAACATTGATTCTATATCACCTACTTTAGCCAATTCGTTTACAGCGGGTACTTTAATTGTCAAAATCCGGCCAGCAGATTCGTGTGGGTATTGATTAGGATTATGATTTTTCATCTTTATACAATCATTTTATCTTTTTATTAAAATTACAACAATATTTCAATTATATAACTGATAATACAATAAACAACTTCTTAGGGTAATTTTATTATTCACAAATCTTGATGAAATAATAAATCTTAAAATTTATATTTCAATATTAATAATTTGAAGAAATATAAACTCAATTTACCTTTCGGCGAGCATAAATTTCTAATTCATCACCTAAATTAATAGGAATTAATAACCTTGATAACAAGCCTTGTTTATAAACCGGTTTGCCACCAAATATACAAACAATGCGACACCATAAATAACTTAGTGAAAAATAAACCAAATGGCTTCTTTTATAAATAATTTCCAATCCTTTCTGATCTAACATTTTCTTTAATCCTTCATAAGTAAAATAAGTTAAATGTGCTGGAAACATAGCATGCCAATTTTTTCCCAACAACTTACGAAGCCAAGAGTCATATCTAGGGACTGTTATTATTACTAAGCCATCTTGTTTAATTTTATTTTTTACTATTTTTAATAATGATACCGGATCTAATAAATGTTCTAAAACATCACAAAGAGTTATAAAATCTAATGACTCGTCGGGTAATAATTCTAAAGATTCTGGTTCATCTAATTCTAAACCAAACTCCAGCTTGGCATAATCTTTAGCCCAAGGTGAAATTTCTGCTCCAGCTACTTTCCATCCCATCTTTTTTGCTTCTGCCAATAAAAACCCGGGGCCAGAACCATAATCATACAATTTACCATTTGATCTAATGGCTAATCTACCCGCCTTTATTAATAAACGACGTGCTGTTTTCAACCGACCAACTTTTTCTAATAAATATAAATCATCTCTCTTTTGTGCTTTATAAAAAATATCTAAATCACTTTGTTTTATACTAATAGGAGAAAACGCTAACTGACAATAATCACATTCGTAAACATCTAATTTTTTAAAGCCAGTGGTATCAGTAATGGCATACTGACCTGATTTGAGAAAAAATTCTTGACTAGTAACATTTCCTTCATAACGTAATCGGGAAATATGGCCACAATAAGTACAAGGCATTGTCATAATTTATTATCCTCTCTGCCATATTCATTTGGTTTATTATTCAAAGCAAATAAATAGGCTAGTAACAATACTTGGGTCAAATAAACAATATAATTATCCATAAAAAATCTGGAGAAATATAAAAATACTAACAAAAAAACTGCGTAATGTAATAAAGTATTGGCTAAAGTATTATATTTTTTTTGCCGCCGCACCAAAAACCATAATAAGGGCAAGCTAATCAAAATTTGTGGTATCCAAAAAGGGAAATAATCAAGCCGCGAATCAACAATACCTGAATAATAAATAAACGGCGAAAAACCGTAACCATAAATAGGATAACTGGTAACAAGGTTACCGGCTGGATAATAATAAACATCATCAATAAAAGCTGAGCTGTCCCAAAACAAAAAAGGTAAAATAAATATAGCCGCTACCATACCAGTAATAAAAACTATTTTGCTGGTTTGTTTAAGCTTCTCAATAGCTGAAGAAGATGTTAATGAGTAATAATGGTAGAGAAAAAGAAAAGGCAATACAAACCAAGATGTGTGTTTGGTAGCTACTGCCACACCCATAATAATTGCCGACCAGATCCACCTGCCCTTATTAGCCAAAAAAAATACAGCTGTCAGCATAGCCAAAACTAAAACATCGTTACGGCCATTTATAAAAAATATTGTGGCAATTGGATTAAAAGCCAATAATATCACACCTACTAACTTGATTTGCAGATCACGAGGAATTAGATAAACCAAAACTAAAAGAATCAACCAAGCTAGTAAATACATAAAACGTTGATCATACCAACCAATCAGGCTATAACTAGCCACATAAAAAGGAATTGATAGTACAAGATGCGCTGGCAGAGCTATTACATGATACAAAGCCGGATTAATATTATAATCCTCTATACCTATATCATAATGCCAATCCTTAAGAGGTGTAGAAAAATAATTTTCCCGATAAGGATTTTTTCCTTGTAATAAAAATTTAACTGCCTCTTCTATTTGAATCGGATTATCGTGTACATAATCAACAGATCCTGTTTTATAACGCACATAAATGGTAGAAAAAAATAAATTTAGTACCAGTGTGGTTAAAATTGCAAAAATTATACCAATCTTCAGAAAATGATTATAATCCTTTTCAACTAACTTAGAAGATAAATCAACTGCTAAATAAGCAAATAAAAAACAAAAAAGAACAAAACTCACTATTAATAATAACGGCTGTCTACTATTAATTGGCGGGGTTAAAAGCCAATAAAAAGATAAGGTAAATAATAAAACTGTATCAAATGATATTTTACCGCTTGTAGTTATCATAAAGAGAAAATTGTGGAAATCGTCTTATACCCCAACGATGAATTATATAACGACACATAACAACAATTATATCTAAACCATAACACACACTGGCCAAAAAACTAATACTGGAGGCATCTTTAAAATAACGAGTGGCAATAGGCACCTCTTTTAGAGTATAACCACCCAAAACTAATTGAACTATGATTTCCGTATCAAAAACAAAACTGTCTGAATTACATTCTAAAGGAATGGCAGTTAAAGCACGACTACTGTAGGCTCTAAATCCAGAATGAAATTCAGTTAATTTTGTCCCTAAAATCATATTCTCAAAAATCGTTAATACTTTATTAGCAATATACTTCCAATAAGGCATACCGCCCTGTAGTGCCCACCCAGCTACCATCATACGAGAACCAAAAACTGCTTCAGCTTCACCTCTTAAGATGGGTTCTACTATCTGGGGTATGTAACGAGGGTCATATTGATGATCTGGATGAACCATAATAATTATATCAGCCCCTATAGCTAATGCTTCCCGGTAACAGGTTTTCTGATTTGCTCCATAACCCTTATTTTTCTTATGAACAAATGTTTTTAAACCTAAAGAACGAGCTAGTTCAGCTGTACCATCGGTTGAGGCGTCATCAACCAAAATTATATCATTCACCAAATCACGTGGTATATCATCTAATGTTTTCTGTAAGGTTTTAGCTGCGTTATAAGCAGGCAATACTACTACAATTTTGGGAGAATACATAATATACAAACAAAAGCTTCATTTAAAATAACAAGTCAAACTCTACTTATTAAGTATAAGTATATAATATACTTATACAATAAAAATACAAAATTTATACTTAAAATTTTTTATAAAAGGTCAAAATATTTTTTCATATCTCCGGAAATAAAAATAATCTTCACCTGTACTCACCCTGTGACTGCCACAGACAATTAGTCGAGTTGCCTTCGACCTCCATCAAATCTCATGATGTGATAATAAAAATCATCAACGCGATTGTTGATGATTTTTATTATGGCTCCGGGGGTGGGGATCGAACCCACGGCCAAGTGCTTAACAGGCACCTGCTCTACCGCTGAGCTACCCCGGAATATTTAATTATTTTAATAATATAGAATAAATAATGGCTAAATCATGATAACTAAAATATAAAAGTAAATCAAGTTTAATAATCCTTAAGTTTTCGCATATTTAAATGATTTTGAATTTTTTCTAAGGCTTTAGCCTCAATTTGACGAATACGTTCACGGGTAACACCGAATTCCTGCCCCACTTCTTCTAAAGTATGTGAAACGCCATCTTGTAAACCAAAACGCATTTCCAAAATCTTTTGTTCGCGTGGCGTTAATTCACTCACAATATCACGCACATGATCACGCAACAGCTGCATGGCCGCGACTCTATCCGGACTAACTGTTTTAATATCTTCAATAAAATCACCTAAAGTGCTATCTTCCTCATCTTCACCTACACTGGTTTCCAAAGAAATGGTTTCTTGGGAGATTTTTATAATATGATGAATCTTTTCCACCGGCTCACCCATTTCAGCTGCAATTTCTTCGGGTAATGGCTCTCGACCTAAATCCTGAATAAGCTGTCGCTCAACTTGCTGAAATCGATTTATTGTTTCCACCATATGTACTGGAATACGAATGGTACGTGATTGGTCAGCTAAAGCCCGGGTAATAGCTTGTCGAATCCACCAAGTAGCATAGGTAGAAAATTTATAACCTTTTCGGTAATCAAATTTTTCTACAGCCCGGAACATACCGATGTTACCTTCTTGAATAAGGTCAAGCAAAGATAATGATTTACCAGTAAATTTTTTAGCAATAGAAACCACTAAACGAAGATTAGCTTCAATCAAACGGCGTTTAGCTTCCACATCACCTTTTTCTTTGCGTTTAGCTAAGGCTATTTCCTCTTCAGGTTTTAAGAGCGGCACCTTGCCTATTTCCCGCAAATACATTTGAATCGAATCGGCTGAAATTTCTGTAAGATCAAAAGGTTTACGATCAGTGGGTAAATTAGCTTTTTGCAATAATTCATCTTTTTTGGCAGTCATATCCAAAATACTACCCTCAGTTTCAATCAGCTGAATGCCATTTTTTTCCAAATCATCCAAGAATTCATCATATAAACCCAAATACTCTTCGGCTTCCGAAAAAACAGCTAAAACCTCATCTTCAGTAACAAAACCGCGTTGGCGTCCTTTTTTAATAAGATTCTGAGCCTCAATTTCATTGGGTCTAATAACAATTTTAGTCTTTTTAACCAACTTGGCTTTAGCCTTAAGTCGTGCTTTCGGTTTTAGTTTCCGAAGACTGGACTTTTTTTTAACCGCCGATTTTCTAACTAGCTTTTTAACTTTACCTAATTTATGTTTACGTATTTTGATTGGCATAACAATAAATAAACTTATAATTGGGCAATCTGTTGCGTTAGTTCACGATAACGCAAAGTAAGATTCTCCAGTTCTGTAGTGCGACCCGCTTGTTCAGCCGCAGTAATAGCCTCGCTCAATAATTTAAGCTGACGCTTTAAATAACCGAGTTTAATTTCGTGAATCACGCGGGCCAATTCTTTCTCGGCCTCCGGTAAAGAAAAATCTGAAAATTCATGCTCGGCTCTTATACAAAGCACATCTATAAGTCGATTAAACGTTGGTTCGTTATTAAACTCGTTTTTGAGCTCATTAAAATCGAAACGTTGGTTCTCAGTATACTGCAAAAGTGCTTGTCTGTAAAGTTCAGCTAAGGGAGAAGTTAACATAGCGGGCTCTAACTCTTTTGCCAGTGACCAAAGCTGATGGCCAAATTTAATAAGTAAAACAATAAATCTTTCAGCAAGCATCTGCTCTCGACTGGGACGTTCGGACGGAAGCGGTGCTGGTAATTGAGTAATTACAATTCCTTTATTTACAGGAAGGCTTTCCCGTAAACTTTTTTCATCAACTTCCAGCTCCCTAGCTAAACGTTTGAGATAAAAATCTCTTTCCACCGGATCGGGTAATTTAGCTATGGCCTGCAATAATAATTTAGCTGCTTGCTTTTTACCTTCGCGAGTTTTTACATCTACTTTTTTCATAACTGCTGCAAAAGCATAATCGCCTATGGGCAAGGCTCGCTCAATATCTTGTTTAAAACTAGATAAATTAAAACGCACTGCTTCATCTGGATCTTTCCCCTGAGACAAAGTTATTATTTTTACTTCCATTTCCGCAGATAAAGCTAAATCAATACCTCGCCCGGTGGCTGTTTCGCCGGCTAAATCTGCATCAAAACATAACCTTATTTCATTAGTATATCTTTTTAATAATTTAACTTGTTCAGAAGTTAAGGATGTGCCAGAGGTAGACACCACATTTTTAATGCCGGCTTGCCAAACACCAATGACATCCATATATCCCTCGACCAGCAAAGCATAGCCAACAGAGCGAATATAGTCTTTGGCTTTATTTAGATTATAAAGAATCAAACTTTTATTATAAATAGGCCCTTGAGGAGAATTAATATATTTAGCTTCTCGAGCCACTGAATCCAAAATGCGTCCGCCAAAACCAACTACTCGTTCCTGAATATCACAAATAGGAAACATCAAACGATCACGAAAACGATCATATAGACCTGGGCCACGATCACTTTTTAAAGACACTCCGGCATTAAACAATTCCTCTAAAATAAAACCTTTATTACGTAAATAGTTGCTAAGCTTATCCCACTCGGCTGGCGCATATCCTAAGCCAAATTCTTTAATTATATCTTCAGATACCCCTCTTTTAGCCAGATATTGTCGGGCAATAGAGTTAGTTTTAAGTTGTTCTTGATAATAAACAGCCGCCTCTGCCAATAAATGAAATAATCTAGTGCGTTTATTAGCTGGCATTCCCCTACTTTGGCGACTAAGCTCTACCCCGGCTTTACGCGCTAAAATTTCCAAAGCTTCGGGAAATTCCACATTTTCAATTTTTTGTATGAATTCAAAAATATCTCCGCCTATTCCACAACCAAAACAATGCCAAATCTGCTTTTCTTTGTGTACCATAAAGCTGGGAGTCTTTTCACTGTGAAATGGGCACAAACCTTTCCAGTTAGCGCCGGCCTGCTTAAGGCGCACATACTCGCCTATCACATCCACTATGTCCAGACGTGATTTTATTAGTTCAACTTCGTTAGACATAATTAATTATCAGCGTTGTAATTTTTAATCGGCTGTTCTACTCCATCAATAATTACTCTTTTTATATATTTTAATGGTAGCTCTTGGGCAAACATTATTTCTGGAAAGAGTTTCCAATATTGTCTAAATTTAATCTTATCTCCTTTTTGATATTTATCTAAATGAGCCTCTCCTATAAACTTTGCCAATTCTAAATCTTCTTGACAATTATTCCAAAACCATTCTTTATTGGGCAAAGTTGGCAAAAAATTAATTAAATACTTTATAAACTCTGTGCCGGATATTAATGAATTCTGATAATAATTCTGATCATCCTCATCAACCGCGTGCATCAAATATTCACCTGCTGTAGATACTTTTGTTTCCGGAAGATCAAGAACTGATAAATCAATTTCTAAAGTTACTTCTCCATAACCAGCCGGTTTATGGCTAGCAAAAACATAATTATCACGTCCCGCTTCTCTATCTAATTCTCCGGTGCTGGTTGTTTCAAAATCATTAAGTTGTTCCTTTGTGATTAATCCTCTATTTAATAATTCTCTTTCACTAAGAATAGCGCCTATTTTTTGTATTTGCTGCCACTTTTCTTTTGAGGTTTGATGATAAAGATGCAACTTTTCTCTAATTTCTTTTTCTAATTTTTCTCTATCATTATCTAAATTATCCGAACCTTGAATCATCTGCGATTCTTTTAGCATATATAATTGCTTAATAATTTCTCTAACATGATATAAACTTTTTTAATCATCTTCAAAATCACAACGGAAACCAAGACCGAGAGGAACGAGCGCGAGGCAACAACCATCAAAAATGCTGAAATTGTAAATTGGCGGAGAGGGAGGGATTCGAACCCTCGGTACCTTGCGGTACACCTGCTCTCCAAGCAGGCGCACTAGACCACTATGCGACCTCTCCATACATATAAATACAATAACAGAGCGAATTTTAAAATACCACAAATCAAAGTAAAAATAAAGGCCTTGGATTAATTATTAATCCAAGGCAAAAATCAATTAACACAGTCTTTTATACAGGCAATAAGGCTGGCGGCATGTTTTGATTTTATTACAAACTTATTTGTTTTTTCATTGTACCTACGATGACAAACACGCTTTGCATATTTACTTCTGATATCATTGCCCGACAATTCAATCGGGTTATGTAATTTAGGTAACGTCCCCTTAGGAATAGATACCATCAAAAACTTTCCTTGTTTTACAACTCCACCATTAATTTTATTATCACCAATAATTTGGCTGATTTGTTTATTTAAGTAGGTAAGATCAATACCTTGATTACGCAAAATTCCCATTATAAATCTCCTTAATATTTTTGAAATTTATTTTATTTAATAAGAACTATTTTAAAGGGCAAAAATTAACCTAGCAAAATAACAAAAAAGCGTCAAGGTCACGCTTTTTTGTTATATGCCAATTATTACTTTTTACCACGCTTGAGTTCCAAGCTTTTTTCTAACTTAACAATATTTAAGGTAGTATTTAAAACTGAATCAGGGTTTAAAGATAGCGAATCTATTCCTTCACGCACCAAAAATTCAGCAAAATCAGGGAAATCAGAAGGACCTTGTCCGCAAATACCTATTTTTTTGCCCTGTAATTTGGCTTCTTTAATAACCTGTCTAATAAGAGTTTTAACTGCTTCATTCTTTTCGTTGGATACACCTGCTACTTTTAATATCCCGGAATCCCTATCAATACCCAAGGTTAATTGGGTGAGATCATTGGAACCGATGGAAAAGCCATCAAAAATGCGAGCAAAATCTCGTGCCAATATGACATTGGAAGGAATCTCGCACATTACATACACTTGCAAACCATCTTTGCCCTGCTTCAGGCCTTCCGCAGCCATTATTTTCAAAACCTGCTCACCCTCTTCCACTGTGCGGCAAAACGGTATCATTATTTTTAAGTTCTTCAAGCCAAACTCCTCACGAACTTTTCTTAAGGCTTTACACTCCAAACGGAAAGCAGGCTCATAAGCAGGGGAATAATAACGTGAAGCACCGCGCCAGCCAATCATGGGGTTTTCCTCTTTGGGCTCAAATTCTCGGCCGCCAATTAATCCGGCGTATTCATTGGTTTTAAAATCAGACAACCTAATAATAACGTCTTTGGGATAAAAAGCCGCAGCTATTTGCCCCACGCCTTGAGCTAGTTTATCTATAAAATAACGAGGCTTGGCAAGATAACCTACCGTAAGCTTAGCTATTTGCGCCTTGGCTTTTTTATCCTTTAACTTATCATAATTGATTAAAGCTAAGGGATGAATTTTAATAGCATTGTTGATAATAAATTCCTCACGGGCCAACCCTACACCGTCATTGGGTAAAAAAGAAAAACTAAATGCCTGATGCGGTTCACCTACATTCATCATAATTTTTGTTTTAGGGCGACCAATATTTCTTATATTGGTGCGCTCTACTTCGTATGGCAATATGCCTTCATAAACTTTACCTTGTTCACCCTCAGCACAAGAAACAGTAACAGTCTGATTCGTTTTTAAAATATGTGTAGCCTTGCCTGTGCCTACAATACATGGAATTCCTAATTCGCGACTGACAATAGCGGCGTGACAGGTCCGCCCACCAGAATCTGTTACTATGGCTGTAGCTTGTTTCATTACAGGCTCCCAATCCGGGTCGGTCATCTCTGTTACCAACACCGATCCTTTTTTAAACTTACTTATTTCTTTGACAGATTTAATCAGCTGTACTGGTCCTTGTCCTATTTTGGCACCCACAGCAATGCCTTCTATTAAAACTTTGCCTGATTTCTTAAGTTTATAATTCTCAATTATATTACGTGACTTTATGGCTTCTACTGTTTCAGGCCGCGCCTGGACTATATAAAGCTCACCGGTTTTACCATCCTTAGCCCATTCAGTATCCATAGGTCTTTTATAATGCTCTTCAATAATCATCCCCCAACGCGCCAACTGCATTACTTCCGCCTGCTTTAATGAAAAACGATTGCGATCGCGTTGTTTAACAATCAACTCTTTGGTTGGTTTAGCGCCACTTGAAGCATAAACCAATTTTTTCTCTTTACTACCCAATTGCTGATTAATAATAGACGAGAAGCCTTGACGAAGAGTGGGTTTGAAAACCAAAAATTCATCAGGCGTTACCATACCCTTAACAATGTATTCACCCAACCCCCAAGAACTGTTTATAAGAATCACATCGCGAAAACCACTTTCGGTATCAATAGTAAACATTACCCCAGAGCAAGCCTTATCAGATCGCACCATCTTTTGTACAACAATAGAAAGACCAATTTTAAAATGATCAAAATGCTTATCCACACGGTAAGAAATTGCCCTATCGGTAAAAAGAGAGGCCATGCACTCACGACAGGCTTTAAGCAAAGCTTCCCCCCCCACAATATTTAAATAGCTTTCCTGTTGACCGGCAAAAGAAGCATCAGGCAAATCTTCCGCTGTAGCTGAAGAGCGCACAGCCACATCTACATTCTTAACACCATACTTTTTGGAAAGTTTATGATACTCGGTTAAAATAACCTTTTTAATTTCAGGAGGAAATTCAGCCTCCATTATCGCCTGCCGTACTGCCCGACCGCGTTCAGCTAAATCCTTTAAATTGTGGGTGTCCAAATCTTTTAAAATTTCCTTGATTTTTTGCTCTATCTTAGCTTTTTTCAAAAAATAACGATAAGCATAAGCTGTCACTGCAAATCCCGGAGGGATTTTTACCCCCTTAGGAGTAAGACGTTGATACATTTCACCCAAAGAGGCTCCTTTACCGCCAACTAGTGGAATATCTTTAATGGTTATTTGATTAAAGGGCAAAACAAATTGCTTGGCACGGGAATTGGGCATAGAAACTTAAATAGATTATGAATTAAAAAATTTTGGAGCCTTTAATAGGCTCCAAAATTATACCATATATAACTACAAATCGTAATTTAAAAATTCAGTTTTTTAGCATAAACGCCCAAAACCGGCATTTCCCATTCTTTACCCTGAAGAGCGTTTAAAATTCCCATAATAGAAAAAACAAATGCTACTAATACGCCAATAAAATATAAAGGAGGAATAAACATTAGCACCCAAATAACTACTTCAAATAAGAAAAGCAAAAAACCCTGCTTGGCATGGCTTTGAATAAAAGCATTACCCCGCTTCATGAGCAGCGGAATAAGACATAGTACCCAAAGATAGCTCATAACGGCAAAAACCTTATCGTCAGAAACGGAATTTCCGACTGATGGATTGGCTTGTTCATTTGGCATAAGTTATAGATTAGTTAAGAATTAAATTAATAAATTTATATATAATTCACCTCTTCTCATATCACAAAAATTTACAAAAAACTAATATTTTAACTCTGTATTATAAGTGATTATTTTTTACCGAATTCATAATCTTAGGTAAACGGAAAAAACCAATGGTTATTAAACCCATAACCCCAGCCAGCAAACCACTCCATACCGGCTCTGTAATTAAGTTTAGCAAAAGCCAAGGATAAATAAAAACAAAACGAATAAGAGAAAGAAAAGCGTTAATTACTCCGCTGACAAAACCTACCAAAAAGCAAGTGACTATAATTTGGGCAACTGTAGCTCCAGAACGAATTCCCGCAAAATAAGCTGTAAAAATAGCTCCTACTAATTGAGCTATCAACACTAATGGAGCTACCACCTCAAGATATGGAAACTCAATCCAATAACTTACTAAAAAACCAAAAATAAAAAACAAACTTAATCCCACAAAAGGCCACTCAACCCTGTCCACATACCAGCGCATCGGCTGGCCAAATAAACCTATATTACTATCATTTGTCATATATTGTAATTATAATTTTTTTTTATAAAAAAATAAACAAAAATCCCTGCATTTTTAGTGCAGGGATTTAAATACTAGTTCTAGTATGCCAGATTTAGTAGTCCATTCCACCCATACCCGGCGGCATACCGCCTCCCATCTTATCATCCTTTTTCTCGGGCAAATCTGTAACTACTGCCTCGGTGGTTAAGAACATAGCGGCAATGGAAGCAGCATTCTGCAAAGCAGAGCGGGTAACCTTAGCCGGATCAACCACACCAGCCTTTACCAAATCTTCATATTTATCAATAGCTCCATTGTAACCATAATTACCTTCATGCTTTTTAACTTCCTCTACCACCACTGCGCCATCTTTGCCAGTGTTTTCAGCAATTTGTTTTAATGGTTCTTCTAAGGCTCGTTTTAAAATATCCACACCAACTTTTTCATCTGCCAAAACCTCCAACTTTTCCAAAACTTTAGCCGCTCGAACTAAGGCCACACCACCGCCTACTACAATACCCTCTTCTACTGCCGCTTTAGTGGCATTTAAAGCATCTTCTACTTTGTATTTTTTCTCCTTCATTTCAGTTTCAGTAGCTGCACCAACTTTTATCACCCCTACACCGCCAGAAAGCTTAGCCAAACGTTCTTGAAGTTTTTCCTTGTCAAAATCAGAATCAGAACGTTCAATTTCTTTTTTAATTTGAGCAATCCTCTCTTTAATCTTAGCCTGATCTCCTTTACCGTCCACAAAAGTGGTTTCTTCTTTAGTGGCAATTACTTTACGCGCACTGCCTAAAACTTCCAAACCAATATTTTCAAACTTCAAACCTAATTCTTCGCTAACTACTTGCGCTCCGGTAACAGTAGCAATGTCTTGAAGCATTTCCTTACGCCGGTCACCAAAACCCGGGGCTTTAACTGCCAAAGTATTGAAAGTTTTGCGTATATTATTTACCACGAAAGTAGCCAAAGCTTCTCCTTCCACGTCCTCAGCTACTATAACGAGTTCTTTTTTACCAGTTTGTGCTACCTTTTCCAAAAGCGGTAAAATCTCATGAACACCGGCTATTTTTTTATCCGTGACCAAAATATAGGGCTCCTCATAAATTGCCTCCATTCTATCGGGATTAGTAACCATATAAGGCGATATATAACCCTTATCAATCTGCATTCCTTCTACTACTTCGCTTTCAGTTGTTAAGCCTTGTGATTCTTCTACAGTAATTACGCCATCTTTACCTACTTTATCCATAGCCTCGGCAATTACCCTACCGACTTCAGGATCATTGGCGCTGATTGATGCTACCTGAGCAATTTCTTCTTTGCTGGAAACTGTTTTAGCCATTTTCTTTAAACTATCCACTACTGCATTCACACCTTTTTCTATACCGTGACGCAAAGCTTGTGGATTGGCTCCGGCGGCTAAATTTTTAAAGCCTTCATGAATTAAAGCTTGAGCCAAAACAGTCGCGGTAGTAGTGCCATCACCTGCCACATCATTAGTTTTACTGGCTACTTCCTGTAATAATTGAGCCCCAACATTTTCAAACTTATCTTCCAGTTCAATTTCCTTAGCAATGGTGACACCGTCATTAGTAACCGTGGGCGAACCAAAGCCCTTGTCCAAAATTACATTACGACCACGAGGGCCTAAAGAAACCTTGACTGCGTTAGCTAATTTATCTACCCCGCGCTTCAAAGCGGCACGGGAATGTTCATTAAAAAGAATTTGCTTTGCCATATGTTTTTAAAAATTAATTATTCAATAATTGCAATGACGTCAGAAAGTTGGAGAGTACCAAACTCTTCCTCGTCAATTTTAAATTCATCTAAAGAGTATTTCTTAAATAGCACCTTATCGCCCGGTTTAACTTCCATAGGAGCACGGTTGCCATTATCAAGTAATTTACCCGGCCCCACAGCTATAACTTCGCCGGTTTCCTGCTTTTCCTTATCTACTGTATCAGGCAAGACAATACCTGACTTAGTGGTTTTATCCTCCTTTACCACTTTAACCACAATATGATCACCTAAGGGTTTAAGTTTTAAATTCATAGGTTAAATATAATTAATTATTAGAAATTTGAGGTAATTAGCACTCTTTATATGAGAGTGCTAATTAACAGCCAATCCTTATTTTAAATAAGGTCTAAAAAGCTGTCAAGAGCTATCTAATTCACCCTCTGGCAGGGCTATTACTAGCCAAAATAATAACCACATAGAAGCTGAAGTCCACCAATAATGGTCAAAAAAAACAGTAATTCCAATCGGCACTAAAAATATTATTAATGCCGGCTTGTAAATTTTAAATATATGCCAAATAAATAAAATCCACAAAACTAGGCCAACTAAACCAAGTTCCGTTAAAATCAATAAAAAAATATTATGTACTGGCTGATAAACATAAGATTGATAACCGGGCGAATATATTGCTAAAGCTTTGGTATAATTTCCCAAACCAACACCGCGCCACCAATTAGCACCCAATAAACTTTTACTTTCAGTCATACCCCTAATTCTTTCTTCAATAGCTTGTTTTTCTAACCGGCTGACGCTGTCACCAATTAATCTGGCGCGAGTTGGCTGCCACAAAACAGTTCCCATAATTATAAAAATAATTACTGCTGCTACTAAGGGCATAAATTGAGATAAATTATTTTTTATTTTACTATTCCAAAATCTTCCAACAAATAAACTAAGTGATATAAAAAAAGCCAGCCAGGCCGCTCGAGAAAAGGCCAAAAACAAACCAACAAGCTGAAGAATATAAATAAACCATAATCCTCTTTTTAATATTTTCTGACTAATAATAAAATGCCAATTTTTTATTTTTAAATTTACTATTAACCAAACAGTGGCTAAGGATGTAATCACCAATAATCCTCCTAAAATATTAGGGTGTGCCTGCCCGCCATAAGCACGCAACCAGCGCCCGCCTTCATTTAATAAAACAGAAGTCCCTGCTTGAGTTATAGGATGAGCGGCCACACCTAGCCATTTATTAGCTGGTATATCCTGAACAACAAACTGTCCTAATCCCCAAATAGCCTGAAAAGTACCAGCTAGAGCTAAACTGAGAAATATTAATGATATCTTTGGTTTAAGTATTCTCAATATTAACCACAATGCTCCACCGCATAATAAACGTATTCCCCAATATAAAGATAAAATTGGATCATATGCCCAGCCCCCTATTAAAAAAGCTAAGCTAGCAAGCATTATAAAAAAAGACCAAGCGCGGCTTTGTTTAAACAACACTATTAATTCCTGTCTAATGTGGGGCCATAACCAAACTATAAGTATGAATAAAATTATATCCCAACTGTACAGGCTGAGTTTGCCGTACTCCCAAACCCCGCCATTTAACAAAGGTTCATAAAAAATATACCGAGTTTGCCAGGGTAAAAAAAATACCAACAAATAGAACAAGCTGAGTTGTATTTTTTTAACCGGCCATTTCATAGCTTTATTATCATCCGTAAATCACTTGTTGACAATAATAAAACCAACAAGTATCCAACATTAACCTATTAATAGCTATATTATTAATTTATTTAATATCTTAAATATAAATAATTGCACTACAAAACCTTTTTCAGCCACTGACCGGTGTAACTATTTTTGCATTTAGCTATATCTCGCGGCGTGCCCAGTGCTACCACTTCACCCCCTTTATTGCCGCCTTCCGGCCCCAAATCAATTATCCAATCAGCACACTTTATAACATCCAAATTATGTTCAATTACCAACACAGTATTGCCTCTATCTACCAATTCAGCCAAAACGGCTAATAATCTTTTAATATCCTCAAAATGCAATCCGGTAGTTGGTTCGTCTAAAATATAAAGAGTACGTCCAGTAGAACGCCTAGAAAGTTCCGTAGCCAGCTTAATTCTTTGCGCCTCGCCGCCGGAAAGTGTGGTAGCGCTTTGCCCCAAATGAATATACCCCAACCCCACATCACATAATACTTTCAATTTTTGCTGAATTGCCGGCACATTTTCAAAAAAAACAAAAGCCTCTTCCGCGGTCATTTGTAAAACATCGGCAATATTTTTGCCTTTATAGTGAATTTCCAAGGCTTGGCTATTGTAGCGCCGGCCATGACATTCTTCGCATTCCACATAAACATCGGGTAAAAAATGCATTTCAATCCGCACTAAACCATCACCTTCACAAGCCTCACAGCGTCCGCCTTTGACATTGAAAGAAAACCTGCCCGGATCATAACCGCGAATTTTAGCTTCCGGTAATTGTGAAAAAAGATCGCGAATAGGAGTAAATACTCCGGTATAAGTGGCGGGGTTACTCCGCGGCGTACGGCCGATTGGTGATTGGTCAATAGTAATTACTTTATCAATGTGTTCCAACCCACGAATGGCTTTGTGTTTACCCGGCAGATCTTTGGCATTATAAAAATGCTGAGCTAGAGCACGAGATAATATATCAGTCATTAGAGTAGATTTACCTGAGCCGGAAACACCGGTGATACAAACAAACTTACCTAATGGAATATCCACTGTAATATTTTTTAAATTAAATTCTTGGGCACCTTGTATAGTAATTACCTTACCATTACCTTTTCTTGATTTTACTGGCACAGGAATTGCCAACTGACCGCTAAGATATTTTCCGGTTAACGACTTGTTATTTTGAGCTACTTGACTTGGCGACCCTTGTGCTATAACTTCACCCCCATGTTTCCCGGCGCCGGGACCAATATCAATTAGCTCATCTGCCGCCAGCATAGTTTCTCTATCATGCTCCACCACTATTACAGTATTACCCAGATCGCGTAAACTTTTAAGAGTAGTAATCAATTTATCGTTATCGCGTTGATGCAAACCAATAGAAGGTTCATCTAAAATATAAATAACACCTACTAAAGATGAGCCAATTTGTGTAGCTAATCTAATACGCTGAGCTTCACCGCCGGAAAGAGTGGCCGCGGCTCTATCTAATGTTAAATAATCCAAACCAACATTACTTAGAAAAGAAAGTCTTTCCCTGATTTCTTTTATTATAGTGTGAGCGATTTTCATATCTCGCTCATTTAATTTGTGCTGAGCTACAAGTTCGTAAAAAAATTCACCAGCTTCGGTAACAGACATGTTTACCACCTCAGCAATGCTTTTATCAACTACAGTAACAGCTAAAATTTCTGGTTTTAATCTTTTGCCTTGGCAAGCCGAACAAGGCCAAACTCTCATATAGCGCTCAATTTCAGATCGCATATAATCTGATTCTGTTTCTCGGTAACGTCGTTCCAAATTAGGTATGACTCCTTCATAAGTTGTATAAAAAGCTCTTACCTTACCTCCCTCGCCAGCACCGGCATTTACATTATAATTTTTACTGCCTGTACCATAGAGCACTAATTTTAATTGCGCCGGGGTTAATTTTGATACAGGCTGATTCAAACCAAAACCATATTCACGCGCTACTGCTTCTAAAATACGGTAATACCAAGTTTGATTGGCACTGGTGCGACTCCAGGGGCGAATAGCTCCTTCGGCTAAAGATAGTTTTTTATTGGGAATTACCAAATCCGGATCAATTTCCAACCTAGTACCCAAACCAGTACAAGTCGGGCAAGCGCCATGAGGAGAATTAAAAGAAAAGCTACGCGGCTCAATATTTGGCAAATCAATCTGACAGTGCGGACAAGAAAAATGCTGACTAAAAAGCATATCTTCACTGGTATCTTGGCGAGAAACTGTTACTAAACCATCTCCCCAATCAAGGGCTGTTTCCAAAGAATCATGTAAACGTGTTATATCGTCAGACTCGTGACTAATTTTTAACCTATCTACTACTACCTCCACAGTGTGTTTTTTTTGCTTATCCACCTTCAAATCTTCGGCTTCTTCAATAGAAATTTGCTTACCATCAAAACGCAATCGTACATAACCAGCCTTTTTAAGTTCAGCTACCGTATTCTTATGCTCACCTTTTTGATCTCTAACTACCGGTGAAAGCAAAGAAATTTCTGTACCTTGAGGCAATTCCAACAATCGACTAACTATCTGATCAATTGACTGCTTGCTTACTTCACGGCCACAATTAGGGCAATGAGGAATACCAATGCGGGCGTAGAGCAATCTTAAATAATCATAAATTTCCGTAACTGTGCCTACGGTGGAACGTGGATTATGTGAAGTAGACTTCTGATCAATAGAAATAGCCGGCGAAAGTCCATCTATTTGATCCACATCTGGTTTATCCATCATACCCAAAAACTGCCTGGCGTAAGCCGAGAGTGACTCTATATAACGCCTTTGTCCTTCAGCATATATGGTGTCAAAAGCTAAAGAAGATTTCCCTGAACCGGAAAGTCCGGTAATAACTACCAGTTTATTCCGGGGAATATTCAAAGAAATGTTCTTTAAATTATGCACCCGCGCACCGCGGATTCTTATACTATCAGTTGGAATGGCATTGCTACCGTTGCCTATTTTAGATTTAGTAGAACGACTGTTATTATTATTTTTGAGTGATTTTGTTGGCATACGCACGTAAAGCTGATTAATTTTACACCCGCTGTCAAGAGAGGTCAAGAGCTAAAGCTAAAGTTAGGAAAGAAATAATAAAAGGGCAGCTTTTGCTACCCTTAAATAAACTTATTCGCCCCTTTTTAAAGGGCTTCTAAAACACCAACAGGGACGCCGGCTTTTTGTTGAAGCACTAATTGCTCCTGAACTTCTGGCATGGGTGAAAATTTGGCCATCCGTTCTTTTTCTTCATGAGTTGCCGGCGAGCCAACCCTTATAATACCGTCCCACACACCTGTGGCCTGGCAATCTTCCATCAATTGATAAAGAAGCTTGCCTTTCCAGGCTTGAGGGTCAATCATTTCCTCTGTTAAACTTGCTGAACTCATCTTAACTCCTGTTTAATTGGTTAATAATTTTGTTTAAAATCCCAAAAGAAATATAGTACCGTACATTATGGCTGCTTGAAGTATTACTGACCACATATTAACTGCACCCACCTTTATATAATTACCATTGAGAAGCTTAGTGCTCATGTAAACTACTACACTAGAAAATACAATACTGGTAATCATGGAGGCTACCATAAGACTAACTTTTAACGGTGCTATAGAATTAATGGCTATAAACACTAAGCTACCTACCGATAAAGATAGTAGCGACATATTTCCTATCTCCATCAGTTTTTCTATAAAATATTTAATGTTTTTTAATAAACTAGTAGTCGCCAGTAAAACTAAAATCATCATAAAATTACTTACTGCCATAACCACCAATGTCGCGATTATAGGGCTAAAATCTTGATTGGTGTTATTGAATAAAATCAACAAAATTACCCAAATAAAGCCTGAGACAAGCTTCCACAAATACACCAATTTAGGCATTGGTGTCATACTGAATTCTATTATGTCCTTCATGTTAAGCTCCTTTTATTTATTTTTAATTAATTTATTTATTTTTATGTAGTAAACTAGAATACGCTTTTAAAATAAAGATGTCAATAAGCAGTTTAAGCTATACTTAAATTAATCTATGTCAACCGTTTTACAACAACAGCTAAAAAACTTGCCGCAAAAGCCGGGTGTTTATGAGTTTTTTGACGCAAAAAACAAGCTTCTCTATGTGGGCAAGGCCAAATTTTTGCGCTCCCGGGTGCTTTATTACTTTCACAAAGGTGCCGAGCTCTCTCCTGCTAAACAACTGATGGTAAAGCAAATTCACCATTTGCAAACTACTGAAGTTTCTAATGAAACGGAAGCTTTGCTTTTGGAAAGAACTTTAATCAAGCAACACCAACCACCCTTTAATATTGACCTTAAAGATGATAAAAGCTGGCTGTATATTACCATTGATTATAGGGAGAAATATCCGCCAGTAGAGTTCGTTCGCCGGCCTACGCTCACCAAACACATTAAACTATTCGGACCTTATGTGACAGCTAGTTCAATTCGTAAACTATTTCCTTTTTTCAAAAAAACCCTTGGCCTTAAAACCTGCTCTCTGCCTGCTGATAAACCCTGCTTTCAGGCTGAACTTGGACGTTGTTTAGGTCATGATATTAATAGAAACAGCCGACAACATTATTTACAACAATTAAAATATTTTGAACAGCTGCTCCGCGGTGAGATTATACAAGTTGCCAAATTATTAAATTCAAAGATGAAACAAGCTTCCCAAAATAAGGATTATGAACATGCCGCCCGATTACGCGATCAGCTTCGAGCTCTGGAAAGATTAAAGATAAAACAAAGTGTGGTTAGTTCATCACGGGAATCTTTTGATATTTACGGACTAGCTCGTAGTGGTGATATGGCATCGGTTACCAGATTGCCAATAAGAAAAGGTGTCTTGTTGGAAGCTGACAGATTCCTGCTTGATAAAACTAAAGGATTAGCTGAAGCTGAAATCTTAACTGAATTTTTAGAGCAATATTCCATAGCCGCCCCTGATTTGATTAAAAAAATATACTTACCTATTAAACTAAAGAGGGTATCAATTAAAAAATTATCTTTCAACCTGCCTGAGCGAGGATTTAAAAAACAATTATTGAACCTGGCAAATCAAACAGCACAAAATCATCTGCGGCAAAGCGTCGCCAGTTGGCAAAGGCAAAAAATGCGCGCTCAGCAAGGATTAAAACAATTAAAAGAAGTGTTGGGCTTGACTCACATACCAAAAAGAATTGAGGGCTATGATATTTCCAATATCCAAGGCAAAGAAGCGGTTGGCTCTATGGTGGTGCTGACTAATGGCCTGCCTGATACAAAACAATACCGCAAATTTAAAGTTCAGGCACCAGCCAAACCTAATGATGTTAAAATGATGGCTGAGGTATTAGCTAGACGATTTACTAACAAAGACTGGCCCCGGCCTGATCTGGTAATGCTGGATGGCGGCAGGGGCCAATTATCCACGGTTATGCGTATATTCAAAGCTTATAAAATTGATGTGCCATTAGTAGCCTTGGCTAAACAGGAAGAACTACTTTACCTGCCAAATAAAAAAAAGCCAACTAAATTAGAGTCTGATGCGCCCGGACTTTTATTGCTTGAATCTTTGCGCGATGAAGCTCATCGTTTTGGTATAAATTATTATCGTTCACTTCATCGTAAAAAAACAGTAAAATCAGCCTGGGACGAACTGCCGGGTATTGGACCTAAATTTAAGAAAAAATTAAAAGCCGCTTTCGGTAGTGTAAAAATCCTGCGCCAAGCTAGTGAACAAGATTTGGCTAAGATACTCGGCCCTATCCGCGCCTCTGCTATTAAAAAACACTTAGGTTAATGGGGAAATACTTGACAAATTACATTAGAAACTTTATACTAATTAGCTTTCCTAAAAAATAAAAACCATCAAATTAAAAGGAGAACTATGAAAAAGTTACTTTTCAGTTTTGGCTTGGTAACATTAAGTTACCTACTAATCTGGGGGTTTAAACCTAGACAGCGCAAACCACACATAGACATTGATGATATATTTACTGATGAAGAAACTCTAGGAGTGGGCGCCTAAAAATTTTTCAAAGCCTCTGTCGCTAAATAAACAGAGGCTTTAATTTTTATATAAATCTGGAAGCTATAACTGACTCCACACAATCTGGCGGCAATTCAGTAATAAAGCGTGATGGCAAACTAGGACTAAGAGAGCCAAATAAACGACGGTTAAAAACATACAAACAATAAACTTGCCGGCGGGCACGGGTTAAACCAACATAAGCCAAACGCCTTTCCTCGTCCAGTTCAGCTGGATCGGCAAAAGATGAGGCATGTGGAAACAAACCTTCTTCCATACCAACCATAAATACAGTATCAAATTCCAGTCCCTTGGCCGCATGAAATGTCATTAAAGTAATCCCGCACTTATTATTCTTATAACCATCCTGATCCTGCCATAAGGCAATTTCTGCCAAAAAATTGGCTAATGATTCTATGCCTATACCTGATGCTCTTTCTTCAGCTACAGTTTTTAATTCCAAAATATTCTCATATCTTGTCTCACCGTCAATTCTTTGCTCTAAAAGTTCTTTACCCAGCCCGCTTTTATCCAACACTAAATCAATCATTTCCGAAACTCTGGCTTTTGGGGCAGCCTGACAAAATTTATTTATTAAATCAGCAAATTCACGCAAAAACCGTCCACGTTCTCCTTTAATGCTATTTTCTTGGCAGACTTGTAAGGGGGATATTTTTTTATTATCAGCCTGTATGAGCATAGCTTCAACGGTTACCAAACCCAAACCATTGGCAGTGGCAAGCAAGGCTCGTCGAAAACTAAGCCCATCAAAAGGGTTAATTATCAGGCGCAAAAAAGCCAAAACGTCTTTTATTTCCTTACGCTCATAAAATCTAATTCCGCCAATCAACTGATAAGGCAAGCCTACTTTCAAACAAGCTTCTTCTAAGGCACGGCTTTGTGCATTGGTACGATAAAGCACGGCGTAACCTTTTAAATCTTCTCCTGTCCCATGATAGCGACGCATATGACCAATAGATGGCAATAAAACATCATCAATCGGTTCATAAGAAAGTTCTTTCGGGGAATTTGTAAATTTTAAAATTTCCTCAACCACAAAATTTGCTTCAGCCACCTCGTCCTCTAATGCCACTATCCTTAATGGTTGGCCCAAAGGATTATTGGTCCATAATTTTTTTTCCACCTTCATTTGTGCTTGAGCCATAATAGCATTGGAGGCCTTAATTATCACTTTAGTGGAACGATAATTCTGCTCCAATTTGATAACATGGGCTTTAGGATAATCTTCATGAAATCTTAAAATATTGCCAAAATCAGCTCCACGCCAAGAATAAATTGATTGCCAGTCATCTCCTACTACACATAAATTTTGCCGAGCGCTAGCAAGCAACTTGGTCCAAACATATTGAGCATGATTTACATCCTGATATTCGTCAATTAATAAATAATGATACCGTTCCTGATAAACTTTTAACAACTGGGGATCTGTTTGCCAAACTTCTACCATCTTCATAAGTAAATCATCAAAATCAAAAGCGCGGTCGCGTGCTAATAATTTTTGATAACGAGGGTAAATATCAGCAACTAAATTAGAAAATGGGGAGTCTTCTGTCCAATCTTTAAAACCTTCCGGTGTAACCAATTCTGATTTAGCTCTTGAAATAACCGTCAAAACAGCTTTGGGACTAACAGCTTTCAAGCCAATTCCTTGCTCTTTTAAAGCCTCCTTTATTAAACTCAGCTGATCATCAGAATCATAAATTGAAAAATTCATGGGGTAATTAACACGCCAAGATTCTTGGCGCAACCAACGGGCACTAAGGGAATGAAAAGTCCCCAATAACGGCTGACGGGAAACCTCCCCCGGCAAAAGATCCTGGACTCGCTGTCGCATCTCTTTGGCTGCCTGATTAGTAAAAGTAACGGCCAATATTCTCTCCGGAGAGACTCCTGCATTGGCAATTAAATATGCCAAACGATGAACAAGAGTTTTTGTTTTACCACTACCTGCCCCGGCCAGCACCAATACAGGACCATTTATCATAGTAACTGCCTGTTGTTGTGGTTTATTAAGACCATTTAATAAATTAAAGTCTTTTGCCATTTAATAACCAATTTAATTTTTTAAATTATAAAGCATTGACAGAATAATATAGATATGTTATGTTACTTAAGTATTTATACTCGTACCTGATAAGATTATCATATTGTGATGGATATTGAACGTTATCTGCAAATTGCTCAAGTAACCGTTTCGGTCCTCTTGATTATATCTATTTTACTGCAAAACCGCGGTGCAGGGCTGGGGGGTATTTTTGGCGGCGAAGGTAATGTTTACCGAACCAAACGCGGTGTGGAAAAAGGTCTTTTTATAAGCACAATTATTTTTACTGTCATCTTTTTTGGACTTGTCATCTGGAATATACTAATCTAAAGCGATTTATTAAATCGCTGCGCCAAGGATGGAACGCGCTTACAACTATAATAAACCGAGCGTTTAACCGGGTGCGGCAAAGTTTTAGCAGCAGCCATTATAATCGAGCTGAAAATTCTTTACTGCCCGCTTTTGGGCCTATTTTACCATCACTAAATCAATTCCGACTTTTACCAAAAATACTTTCCCAGACTGAAAAAAGAATAGCTCTCTACTTAACATTATTAATTTTAATCAGCAGTCTAGCCTTAGGTTATAGAATTTACGAAAACAAAACAATTTTAGCTCCTCAAGAAGGCGGAGAATTCAACGAGGGGGTAATAGGAAATCCAAAAACAGCCAACCCCCTGCTGGCTACCAGTGATGCTGATCTTGATCTAGTTTTCTTAACTCACCGCGGGCTTTTCCGTACTGATGAAAATGGTCAAATAATTAAAGATTTAGCTGAAGAGTGGTCATTAAGCCAAGATAAAAAAACGTACTTTGTAAAAATTAAATCCGGATTACTATGGTCTGATGGGCAACCACTTACAGCCGCCGATGCTGTTTTTACTTTTGAAAGCGCTAAACAAACCAAATTGGCTAGTCCTTTAGCAGGCAGTTTTCGTAATATAAATATCTCCCTCTTAGATGATGGAGAAACTATTAGTTTTAATTTAAAAGAACCTTATTCCCCATTCTTGCACGCTTTAACAATTGGTTTGATTCCTCGTCATATTTGGCAAAATATACCTTATGAAAAATGGCAACAAACGGAAACAAATCTTAAACCAATCGGTGCTGGTCCTTGGCGTATTAGTTCCCTAACTCGCGATGGACAAGGCAACCTGCGAAGTTATTCATTAGAACAAAACCCTTATTCCGTCAACGAAAAAACGTATTTCAAAAAATTAAACTTGAAATTTTTTCCAAATATGACCAATGCACTTGAAGCTCTGCGACAAGGCTCAATTGATGCCCTAGGAGATCTTTCTATTCGCGAAAAAGCCAGTCTAAACCCACGTCGTTTTATTATTTACGATATCACGCTTCCTCAATACACTGCTATTTTTTACAACCCTAACACTAACAACGCTCTTCGAGATCCTTCTATCAGACAAGCGCTCAGCTACGCAATTAATCGCCCAGCCCTTATTCAACGAGCCTTATCTGGTAAAGCCCAACCAGCTATCGGCCCTTTTGTGTTTGGTGAATTAAAAAATCGCACCAGTGCTGGTGCTATTACTTACGATCAAACAAAAAGCCTTCAACTATTTGAAAAAGCAGGTTATACTCGCTCGGGACAAAATAATTATCTAATGAAAGATGGCGAGGAATTAAAAATTTCTTTAACCGTAATTGATTATGACGAACAAATACAAGTGGCCAATGAAATCAAAAGACAATGGGCAGAAGTAGGTGTACAAACAGAAATAAAACCAGTGGCGCCGTTATTTTTAATGAATGATGTCATCAATCCTCGTAATTATGAAGCGATTCTTATTACTCAAGTTATGGGACTTGATCCAGATCCGTACCCATTCTGGCACTCATCACAAATTGCTTCACCGGGATTAAATTTAGCTCAATTTCAAAATAGAGAAGCAGATCAGTTATTAGTTGAGGCCAGACAAATTTCTGAAATGGAAGCGCGTCAAGAAAAATATATCAAATTCTTAAACATATTACGACAAGAAAGTCCAGCTACTTTTCTTTACAGTCTAAATTACAGTTATGTTCAAAATAATTCCATTAAAGGTTTTGCCAGATTAATAATGGGGCAACCAGCAGAAAGATTTTGGGATACGCCCAAATGGTATAAAAAAACCGTTAGAACTTTAATTGATTAAAAATATTTTTAAAAAAAGAATTAAGTATTAGCATTTGGAGGGCAAGTGGCGGAACTGGCATACGCGCACGGTTCAGGGCCGTGTGACCGCAAGGTCGTGAGGGTTCAAATCCCTCCTTGCCCACCAAATGCTAATAACTGAAATATAAATATACATTTAAAACACTAATTATTAAATAATTTATGACAGCTACAAAATTCAATAATAAATATTTCACACGTCAGCGACGTGACGAAACTCGTTTTATCGGACAAAGGCCAGCTCTGGCAACAACCGGACCTAAATCAAAAAATATTTCTAACCAGCCATGGCCGCAAACTGACAACAAATTAAAGATAATTCCTTTAGGCGGCCAAGAAGAAGTTGGGCGTAATATGACCATTTTTGAATATGGTCATGATATTGTGATTTTAGATATGGGCCTGCAATTTCCCGAGGAAGATATGCCGGGGGTGGATTATATAATTCCCGACATTCGCTACCTCAAAGGTAAAGAAAGAAATATTCGCGGGGTTATTTTATCACACGGTCACTTAGACCATATTGGAGCAGCGCCTCATCTCTTACCTCGTTTAGGTTGGCCTACGGTTTACGCCTCACGCATGACTTTGGCTTTAGTAAGAAGACGCTTAGAAGAATCAAAACTACAACGCTATCTTAAAGCCTATGAAATAAAATCTACCAATGAAACTTTGACTTTAGGTAAAATAAAAGTGGGATTCTTTGACGTCACTCACAGTATTATGGATGCGCTGGGAGTTATTATTCAAACACCATCGGCTAATGTTATTCATCCGGGTGATTGGCGTTATGATCTTAATCCCGTAACCGGCAAGCCAACTGATTTTTCGCATCTGGCTCGTTGGAATACACGCCAAACACCTTCAGTACTTATGATGGAATCTTTAGGTTCCACCAAAGAAGGTAGTCAAATATCCGAGATAGAAATTTTTCGCAATATCAAAGCTTTATTGGAAAAAGCTCCCGGCCGGGTGATTATTGCTACTTTTGCCTCTATGGTGGAACGGGTAGGTTGGTTAATTAATATTTCTGAACAACTAGGCAAAAAAGTAGCGCTTGATGGCTACTCTATGAAAATGAACGTGGAAATAGCTAAAAAAATAGGTTATTTAAAATTCCAAAAAAATACCATTATTGATGTTAAAAAAATCCATGAATATCCAGATAATAAAGTGGTGGTTGTTTGTACCGGCGCCCAAGGAGAAGACAGAGCAGTGCTAATGCGAATTGCCACCGGCGAACATAAATATATTAAGATTAAAAAAAACGATACCATAATATTTTCCTCTTCTGTGATTCCCGGCAACGAACGAACCATACAAAGATTGAAAGACAGTCTTTACCGCCAATGCGATCATGTAGTACATAAAGAAATTATGGATGTACACGGTGGCGGACATGCACTAATTGAAGATATCAAATTGCTTATTCGTCAAGTTAAACCAAAGTATCTATTGCCAGTTTACGCCAACCATTATCTATTACGCGAAGCCGGTAAGGTAGCATCATCTATTGGCTTTCCACCACAAAATATCTTCTATCTTGATAATGGCAGTGTGGCTGAGGTTTCGCCTAATGGTCTAACTGTAGCTCCGCAAAAAGTGCCGATTGAATATGTATTCGTGGATGGCTTGGGTGTTGGAGATGTTTCACATGTAGTATTAAGAGATCGACAAATGCTGGCAGCTGACGGTATGGTAGTAGTGGTAGTAACAATAGATAGTAAATCTGGTAAATTAGTAGGTAATCCTGATATTATCTCCCGGGGTTTTGTGTATATGAAAGATTCCAAACAACTTATTGATGAAACTCGCAAAAGAATTAAAGAAATTCTTAATGGTTCTGATGGGAAAAAATTGGCAGATGAGTCTTTTATTAGAGATAAAATACGTAATGAGCTGGGACAATTTTTATTCCAAAAAACAGAACGCCGGCCGATGATTTTGCCGGTAGTAATAGAAGTGTAAATAATGGTAGAATATCCTTACTGCCAATTTAGTATTAAATAATTTGGATTTAATTACTATGTTTCCTAAGAATAAAATTATTTTCTCGGCCATGCAGCCGACAGGTAATTTACATTTAGGCAATTACCTCGGGGCTTTAAAAAATTGGGTAAATTTACAAAAAGATAATCGTTGCTTTTTTTGTGTGGCTGATCTTCATGCTATTACCATACCTTATGAACCAAAAGAGCTGACTAAAAAGGTATTTGAACTTGCTGTTGATTTTTTAGCCGCTGGCATTGATCCTGAAAAAAGCATTCTCTTTGTGCAGTCTCATGTACCGGAACATTCTGAGTTAATGTGGTTATTAAACACCATCACGCCAATTGGCGAATTAGAAAGAATGACCCAGTATAAAGACAAAATTAGTGAACATCAAAAATCCATAAACGCCGGTTTATTGAACTATCCAATACTAATGGCGGCTGATATTTTGCTTTATCAACCTGATCTTATTCCTGTAGGTGATGATCAAACACAACATATAGAACTGATTAGTGATATAGTTCGCAGATTCAATAATACTTTTGGCGATTATTTTAAAGAGCCCAAAGTTTATGAAGCCACTATTCCCAGAGTTATGTCTTTGTTGGAACCAACTAAAAAAATGAGTAAATCATACGGCCCCAATCATTGTCTTTTTTTAGCTGATGAACCTGAAGTAATTCGCAAAAAAATCGCCAAAGCAGTAACTGATGAAGGTGGCGGTAAAAATGAAAAAATTTCCGGAGGCAAGAATCTATTGCAACTATTTAAAGTATTATCTGATGATAAAAACCTTAAACAACAATTAGAAAATCAATATAGATCTGGTGAACTTAAATATTCCGAATTTAAACCATTGCTAGCGGAAACTATCATAAAGCTACTGACGCCTATTCAGGAAAAAAGAAAAGAATTAATAGCCAAACCAAAAGAAGTGGAAAAAATTTTGCGAGCCGGCCGTGATCAGGCGCGTCTGATAGCCGGCAAAACCTTAAGTGAGGTAAAAGAAAAAATGGGATTGCTATAAATAACTATAAATAAACCCCAGACAAAGCTGGGGTTTATTTATTTAACGATGTTTATAGGTTTGCTGTATAAAAAGGCTTGAATATTTTCCACGGTAGTATCCAAAATTCTCATAATAGCTTCCTTAGAATTAAAAGCATTATGGGGCGTGATAATCACATCATCGCGCTGTAATAATATATGATTGGCTATTAATTTCTTATAATCCACAGCTTTATGAAATTCCGGAGAAAGAACCTGACTTTCCTCCCTAATACTTGATTCTTCTTCCAAAACATCCAAACCAACGCCTGCCAAACGACCACTCTCTAAAGCTTGTACTAAAGCTTGTGTATCAATTAAACCGCCCCGGGCCGTATTCACTAAAATAGATCCAGTTTTAATTAATTTCATATTATTCTCATTCAAAAGATGGTGTGTTTTTTCATTATAAGGCGCATGCAAGGTAATTACATCCGCTTCTTTTAAAAGAGTATCTAATGAAACATAATCAAAACCAAGTTCACCTGCTAAAGACTGGTTGGGCTTGGGATCAAAAACCAAAACTTTCATGCCAAAAGCACGGGCAATTTTAACCACCTGCTGACCAATATGACCACAACCAATTACACCCAAAAACTTATCCTTTAAATCAAACCCTCGCAAAGATTCATCTATAATAAAATTTCCCTTTTTGGTACGCTCATAAGATTGAAAAATTTTCCGTGATAAAGATAATATCAAAGCCCAGGTGTGTTCAGCTACTGTATTTTCTCCATAGTAAGGCACATTACATACCGTAATCCCCCGAGCCTGTGCTGCCTTTATATCTATATGATCAAACCCAGTGGAACGAGTGGTAATTAATTTTAAATTAGGCAAAGCAATCATTTCCATCTCGCCTATAGGAGTATAAATAAAAGGTGCGACGATTTCAGCTTCCGAAAATTGAGAAAAATCCCCATCTGTTAAAGGAGTTGTTAAAAAAACCAGCTTATGATCTGGTAACTTTTCAATGAGATAAGGCCGTTCCCAGCCTTCTAGTTCTGTAAAAACAATGGTTGACATATTTTATTAAATTTCTACTTTAATTAATTTAATACTTTGATCTTTCAACCAGTAACGGGCTATTTTTTCGGTTTGCTCGGTGTAATCAGTTACCATAAATACAGACTCGCCTTTCTTTATTTTATCAGCTTCCTGTTTATGATGATAGAGCCAATCTGCTAGCTCTAAAGCTGTTTCTTCGGCTGGATCTATAACCTTTACCTGCCTGCCAATCCGATGAAAAATCAAATTTTTTAATAAAGGATAATGAGTGCAAGCTAAAATTAAAGTATCAATTTGAACTTGTTTAAAAGGCCTCAAATAAAACTTAATAATCCTTTTTGTTTCCGGTTTTTTAAACCAACCCTCTTCAACTAATGGTACCAGTAAGGGTGCAGGTAACGCAGTAACTTTAAATCCATTATTATTTTCAAACAAACTCTGATAAATATTACTATTAACTAAAGCTCTAGTACCAATTACGCCAATATGGCGAATTTTATTCTTTTTAATTTTTGATGGCAAATATTTTTTTGTTGCCTTCACTGCCGGACCAATTACATCAAACACCGGAATGTCAGGATAAGCTTTTTTAATCTCATTTAATCCCACAGCTGATACTGTATTACAAGCCACTACTATTATTTTAGCCCCCTGATCTACTAAAAATTTAACAGCCTGCAAACCATATTGCTTAATCACTTCGGCTGATTTATTGCCATAAGGCGTACGAGCAGTGTCACCCAAATAAACCAATGAATAATCTGGCAATTGCCGTTTAATTTCCCGCACTACTGTCAAACCGCCAATACCAGAATCAAATAAACCTATCATCTTTTTTCAATTAATTCCACAACTTCTTTTTTCTTGTTTTCTAATAACTCCAAGTTTTTAGCTTCTACTGTTATGCGCAATAATGGTTCGGTATTTGAGGGTCTTACATTACACCACCAATCTTCATATTCAACCGTTACACCGTCAAGTTCATCTATTTTAGCGTCTGAATAATAATTCTTAATTAGTTTGATAATGGCATCTTTATCATCAACTTCTAAATTTATTTCTGGAGCCTTAGCATAAGGCGACAAATCACAAACTATTTCAGACAATGGTTTATTTTCCTGTGATAATAATTGCAAGACCATCAAGGCAGCTATCATTCCTGAATCAGTACTAAAGTTTTCGCGAAAAGAATAATGAGCTGACAATTCACCACCCATAACTGCACCTTGATGAAGTAACGCTTGACTTACATTAACATAACCAACAGCCGTCCTAATTGGCTGGCCTCCCCATTTTTTAATAAATTCCGGAACAGCTCGAGAACAAATCAAATTATAAGCTATACCTGCGCCGGGGTTTTTACGCAACATCTCTTTAGCTAACAACAACATAGTAACATCTGCCGGCACAAATTTACCACTTTCATCCAAAAAAAATATTCTGTCGGTATCTCCATCAAACATTATGCCAACATCTGCCTTTTTTTGACGAACATATTCGGCACAAATATCAGCTGCGCCGATCGCTAGGGGGTTTGAGGGCCGGTTTGGAAAAGAACCATCCAGTTCAAAAAATAAAGGTTCCAACTGAAATGGCAAACCATCAAACAATAAAGGTATAACCTTACCGGCCATACCATTACCGGCATCCACTACTACTTTCAAAGGTTTAAGAAATGAGGGAGTAATAAAAGACAGAACATGTTTAAGATAAGTCGGCCAAATATCAAACAAACTCAATTTTCCGACATAAACATTATTATTATTGATTTTATCTTTAATATGATCTTTAATTTCCCGACCACGTATCCATTTAGTACCCTTCAACATCATTTTAAAGCCATTATACTGGGGAGGATTATGAGAGGCTGTAATCATCACCCCTGCGTCATAATTATGAGCGCCAACTGCAAAGTAAACAGCATCAATTGGTACCATCTCAATATCGTCAACCGCTATCCCGTTCTGCCTCAAACCATTAATCATAGCTTCATGAAGCTGAGGCGAAGAAAGACGCATGTCCCTGCCAACCACTACTCGCCCACGGCCACCAAGTAAAGAAGCTACAGCTCCACCCACATCATAAGCAGCTTCTTCATTTAACTCCTCTGGGTAAACTCCCCTAACATCATAAGATTTAAAAATATTTTCATTATAACTCATACTAACTAACGGAAATATTTTAACATCTGATTTTTATGACTCATAATTGCTCCCCAAGCCCAGATTGCTCCCAAAAAACCTACTAAACTACCAACAAAAGGCAGAAAAACAATCGAGCGGTAAATAAATATCCCCAATAACGTAATCCATAAAATATTTATTTTCCCCAACCAACCTTCTGCCCAGTAAGATTTAAAATACCAACCTAATGAAGCGCCTGCCACTATCGGGGCTAATATTAATCCAATAAAATAAATAAGCAATAATATTATAGCCAAAGGAAAACCTATAACAGTAATCATTAATATTATGATCGCCAAAGGCGCCAGTAGGGCCCATAAAATTCCCCAAACTAATGATCGCCACGGATTAGTCAGTGCTTCAGATATTATTTCTTCAAATTTACGAGGAATCAAAGTAACCAAAACCATACCCAATACTAAGGCACTGAATAAAGATATTAGATAACGCCACCAACTAATTTGTTTTTTTGATGAAACTGGCAAAGGAAATTGTTTGGGTTCTTCTGTTAGTTGAGCGCCAACGGCTATTCTAGCAGGTTGTTGGCTGTAGTAATTAAATGAACTACTGGTATTTGCTGTTTCTCTTATATCAAGAATACCTTTTTTTTCCAGATACAAATTAATTGGTCCTTCAATTGTGCCGGCAATAATAACACTGCCAACCCCAGCCAGTAAACTACCTTTAATTTTACCTCTAATATCTGCTGTGCCCGTGGCAATAGTTACTTGACCGCCAATATCTGCTGTTTCAGCCAACACTAAATTACCGCTGGCTACCATCAAATTTCTTTCTACTGTACTAAAAATATCAACATTTCCTCCCATAACTCTTATATTTCCACCAACTGGTCCTAATACTCGTACATTACTTGCTACGGCAATAATATCACCGCCAACTGGACCTTTAATTATTAAATTCTTGGCCGCAGTTATAACATCACCTGTTACAGCGCCGGCTATTTCCACAGTATTACCTCTAGCATAAAAATTACCCTCATGAACAACTCCCTTCGCTAAATAAACATCATTAGCTGCTGCAGCCTTAACTAAAGCGGGCGCCAAAGCAAAAATCAAGCCAACAATAAACAATAAAATAGCCAATCGCATAAATTTAATTACACAAACATAGTTTACCTTTTACTGCTGTATTATTCAAGAATTTAAATAATTGTTGGACAAGTTGGCTCCAGATAGCTACTATTTAACATTATGAAATCATCTTTGCCTCAAAACGACCCAGAGCTTGATTATTGGCTAAAAAAAGAGCTTGAACGCCAACGAGATAGTTTGGAAATGATACCATCGGAAAACTTCACTTCACTGGCAGTTATGGAAGTTTTGGGCTCAATTTTAACTAACAAATATTCCGAAGGATATCCCGGTAAACGTTATTATGGCGGAAATAAATACATAGATGAGATAGAGAATCTGACACGGGAAAGAGCTAAAAAATTGTTTGGCGTAGAACATGCTAATGTTCAACCATATTCAGGTTCGCCAGCTAATCAGGCTGTCATGTTTGGCTTGCTTAATCCCGGTGATACCATACTTGGCATGGAGCTTGCTCAAGGCGGACATTTAACACACGGGTACAAATTTAGTTTTTCCGGTCGTTATTACCGGGCAGTAAATTATGGTGTAGATAAGGAAACTCACCTGCTTGATTATGAAGCTATACGTGAAATCGCCTTAAAAGAAAAACCCAAACTAATTATCTGTGGCGCAACAGCTTACCCGCGAATTATTGATTTTGCGGCTTTCCGGAAAATAGCTGATGAAGTTCAAGCTTATCTACTAGCTGATATTTCTCACATTGCCGGATTGGTAGTGGCTGGCGTACATCCTTCACCTGTACCTTACGCTGATGTTATAACCACTACCACCCATAAGACTCTACGAGGACCTCGAGGTGCTATGATTTTACTACCTAATGTTATTGATCGCTGGCATGATTTATATCACCCAAACGGTAAAAAAAATCTGGCTGAACTTATTGATAGTGCCATTATTCCCGGACTCCAAGGCGGACCACATAACCATCAAACAGCCGCTATTGCCTTGGCCTTAAAAGAAGCGGCTGAAGTAAATTTTACCGCTTACGGCAAAGCAATAGTGGCCAACTCTCAAGCTCTAGCCAAAACCTTAATAGCTAACGGATTTTCTTTGATCACTGGCGGTACTGATAACCATTTAATTTTAATTGATCTTAGCCAGCAAGGCATTTCCGGTAAACAAGCAGAAATCTTATTGGATAATGTTGGCATTACAGTTAATAAAAATTTAGTACCTTACGATCAGCGGCCGCCGCTTGATCCTTCTGGTATTCGCTTAGGCACGCCAGCTTTAACTACAAGAGGATTTTCTACTGATGATATGCGCGAAGTTGGTGAAATAATAGCCAAAGTACTACTACAGCCTGTCAATCAAACAGTTATAAATCAGGTACAACACAGAATAAAAGCATTAACTAATAAATATCCTCTTTATCCTGAACTTTAGTATGTCTATTTTGCTAAATGGCCGGGACTTAGCTTTAAGTTTAAGACGCGAGCTAAAACAAAAAATAACTGAACTTAATTTCAAGCCTCAGCTAGGTGTTATTTTAATAGGAAATGATCCGGCTTCTCATCTTTATGTTTCGCTTAAAGAACAGGCGGCTGCCGAAACCGGTATTGAAATAAAAAAAATACTTTTACCTCCAACCTGCCCAATTAAAGAAATAATAGAACAGGTCCAAAATTTTAATAAAAATCCGAAAATTCATGGTATTCTTGTGCAATTACCCTTACCTAAAAATATCAACGAAAACTCCATAATCAATGCTATAGATCCAGCTAAAGATGCTGATGGCTTTCATCCGCAAAACTTAACCCGTTTTTTAAATGATCAGCCGGCTATTACTCCCGGTGTAAGCGCCGGTATTATAAAACTTATTGACTTAGCCGGAAAAAATTTAAGTGGCAAAAAAGCAGTACTGCTAGTTAACAGCTATGAATTTGCTGCGCCCTTAAAAAAACTTTTAACCGATAAAAAAGTTGTAGTTAGTATTAATCACCAAATTAATCCACCGCAACTACAATTAGCTGATATTATAGTAGTGGCCTTAGGTAAACCAAATATAATTACCGGTAATTTAATTAAGGATGGCGCAATAATTATTGATGTTGGCATTACTAAAGTAGCTAATAAAGTAAAAGGTGATGTAAAGGCTGATGATTTTAACAACCGCCATGTTTATTTAACGCCTGTGCCGGGTGGTGTTGGCCCTATGACGGTGGCTATGCTGCTCTGGAATGTTTACTGGCTGGCTCGCACTCATAGCTTAAAAAATGGTATACTTTAAATGTCTTAAAAAATTATTCTATGCCTATAAATTTAAATATTGAACCAAATGCCAATCTTGGTAATTCTCTATTGCGTTGGAATTTTAAAGAATTCAAAAAACCTAAAAGAACCAAAATTTGGTGGATAACAGCTAGTATCATCAGTGCGCTGATGATTATTTACGCACTGTTCACGGCTAATTTTCTTTTTGCCTTAATTATCCTGATTACCGGTATTTTATTAATAAACGAACATCGACGTTCCCCGCGCAAATTAGAATGCAATATTACCAATAATGGCATAGCTGTTGGAAAAAAATTTTGGAACTATAAAGAACTAAAAAACTACTGGATAGCCTACAATCCGCCAAATGTAATGAACCTGTATATTCTGCCCAAAAACCCATTTGATCCCCGGGTAGCTGTATATTTGGGGAACATAAACCCTTTACGGGTAAGGAAAATTCTCAATAAATACATGGAGGAAGATTTGGAACGAGAAGACGAGCCAACCTCTGAAGCTTTATCGCGCTTGCTTAAACTACAATAAATAACTTGATTAATTTGGTTAATTAACCTATTATAATATGACTAATAATTTTAGTTTGTCTTTAAAATTCTCAAATTATTAAATAAAATTAGAATGTAATTAGGCCCTCGTAGTTCAATGGATAGAATGCGAGCTTGCGGAGCTTGTGATGCAGGTTCGATTCCTGCCGAGGGCACCACGCATTCTGTTTTGATTTGGCGCGATTCCAGTTTTCTTTTTTCGGTATGGTGGTGGCGGGCGAGGTCGGAGCGGAGGCTGTGCCGTGACGGGATTCGTCGTGGAGCGTACAATTACATTTCACATTACCACACACACGGGGCGTGCGAAGTCATTACCTCACTTTGTTTTGAAAATAGGTTCGGACTTGGTACAATAAACACACCAGAATAAATTCACCTCTTAAAAAAGGTGGATTTTTAGTTTAAGGCGAGTAATAATTACTATATGTTAAATCTAACAAGCAAACTCACAGAAATTAAAGGTGTTGGTCCAGCAATCGCCAAACATTTAACCAAGCTTAATTTGATAACCATTAAAGATTTATTAAATCACTTTCCTTACCGCTATGAGGATTTTTCCAACTTTTTAAGTATTAATCATCTTAAAATAGGTGAGAAAGCAACCATCAAAGGCAAAATTCAACTAATCAATGCCCGACGTTCTTGGAAAAGGCGCTTAACCATAACCGAAGCTGTAATTAAAGATAACACCGGCTCTATCAAAGCTATGTGGTTTAATCAACCATACTTAGCTAACACCTTTAAGCCTGGGGATGAAGTTATGATAGCCGGCACGCTAACTGCTGGACATTATGGATTACAACTGGAACATCCCATAATAGAACCTTTAGCTAGAGGCGGAGTACATACCGGCCGTCTAGTACCAATCTATTACTCCACCGCTAATCTAAACCAAAAAATTATCAGAAATTTAATCTCACAAATTTTACCATTAACTCATTCTGTTTCAGACTGGCTGCCAACGGAAATTATTAAAAAATTCAAACTACCCACTTTACCAACGACCATTCGTAGTCTACATTATCCTCAATCTTTTCAAGAATTAAGTCTGGCTCGCCGCCGTATAATATTTGACGAACTGTTGTTTATTAATTTAAAAAGCTTGCTGATGCGGCGTCAGCTTAATTTTAAAAATGCCCATTCTATTCCTTTTAATGAACAAACTAAAAAACTAATAGCTGGTTTGCCGTGGCAGCTAACCAATGATCAGCGTACCTGCGCTTGGGAAATTATTAAAGATTTGGGCAAACCATCACCTATGTACCGTTTGTTACAAGGTGATGTTGGCTCCGGTAAAACCGTAGTGGCGGGCATTGCTTGTTTTAATACCGTTAAAGCCGGCTTTCAGGCCGCTATTTTGGCGCCTACGGAAATTCTAGCTTGGCAACATTGGCAAACATTAACAAAAATAATGGAACCTTGGTCTATAACCATTGCCTTATTAACCCGTACACACCAACAAATTAATAATCAAAAAAATAATAAAGCTGGCGAAATTAAAGAAAAAATATCAAACGGATCTGTTAATCTAATAATTGGCACACATGCATTATTACAAACTGAAATTAATTTTCAAAATCTTGGTTTGGTGGTTATTGATGAACAGCATCGCTGGGGAGTGGAACAAAGAAATTATTTAGTTGGCAGTAAAAATCAAACGCCACATCTGCTTTCTATGACAGCTACGCCCATACCCCGCTCATTAGCGCTTACTTTATACGGCGATTTGGATATTTCACTTATCAAAACCCTGCCAGCCGGCCGTCAGCCAATTATCACTAAAATAATTAAACCGCCAGAAAGGCAATTAGCTTACCAACTTATTCGTCGGGAAATAAAATCAGGTAATCGAGTTTTTATAATTTGCCCGTTGATTGAAGAATCGGATAATTTAGGTGTTAAAGCGGCTGTGACTGAATATAATCGGCTGCAAACAGAAATATTTCCTGATATTAAAATTGGTCTTTTACACGGTAAGCTTAAATCTGTAGAAAAAGAAAGGGTTATCATCAGCTTTAAAAATGGGCAAGCTCCGATTTTAGTTGCTACTTCAGTGGTAGAGGTGGGAATAGATGTACCAGAAGCTACGGTGATATTAATTGAAGCGGCGGAAAGATTTGGCCTGGCGCAATTACACCAATTCCGCGGCCGTGTTGGGCGTTCTGGTAAACGAAGTTACTGCTTACTTATGACAGATACCATCACGCCTCGCGGCTTGGAACGATTACAAGCTATGACTAAATTCAGCAACGGCTTTGATTTGGCTGAATTTGACCTTAAAAGCCGCGGCCCCGGGGATTTATTAGGTGCCACTCAATCCGGCTTTTTAAAGCTAAAATTCGCTGAGCTGGCCAATACTGAGCTGCTTAAAACTGTGCGTGAAGCGGCTCAATATCTTATTAATCTGGATACTTCGCTAACTCGCTGGCCAAAACTGAAAGCCAAGATAAAACTGGAAAATTTTCATCCGGAATAAAATACCTTTGACAAAATTATTTAATTCAGTAATAATAAATTATTATAATCTTTAAAAACTGAATACTAGCTAGGCCGGAGCCACTTGGCAATCTAAGCAAATCCGGAGGTTTGGTGCTTGGCAACACCATGGTTCCTCTACATACAAATATGCTTAGAGGTGAGCTACCGGCTCTTGAAATTAAAATAATCTCTACAGCCCTAAGGGCTATAAGTAATAGATCAATAAATAAAAAATAAAAACGGAGGAGGTTAATATGAATTCATCATAAAAAAGGCTTATATTGCCAAAGTCTTAATCTTAATTAACATTTTTTAAAAACCAAAAACCCAAAGAAGAGGGTAAGTATGGAGGAGAAGTATGCCAAATTTTAATACCACAGGGAATGGTAAAGGGAATGGTAAAAATCACAAAAAAAAATCATTTCCAAAAAAAATTGTTGGGTACATAAAAACCAACAAAAAACACACACTTCCCAATGCTGAAATAGTAATACGTACAGATTGCTGTTTCGGCCATCTTATGAACTTGAATCCGCTAATAGGCGAGAAAACCAATAATATTTTTACTGCCATTCCACAATGGCAGAAAAATAAAATTGACTTTGTCATCAATGACAAAGATATTATTACCCGTCTGGCAAAAAGGGGCATCATTCTTGAAAAAAATCAAATAGCACCTCATCTGCTTGAGGAACAAAAAAATTAGGGGTGATAAATCCCCAATCATATCAAAAGCCATTT
>CALFUV010000007.1 GCA_937929825.1 uncultured Patescibacteria group bacterium | reverse complement strand
AGAACTAATTGATTATTACCCTTTTGGCTCTATCAGGCTGGATGAAAAAGCAGGTACTTTCAGCGAACAGCGCAAATTTGCCGGTCATGAGTATGATGATGATACCAGTCTAATTTATATGAACGCCAGATATTATGATGGAGCTATGGGTAGATTCATTTCCCAAGATCCATTGGAAATAGTCGGTTTTCAAACCACTAATCCTAATAAATTTATGCAAATCATCAGCAATCCCCAAAACTGGAATACTTATGCCTACACCCTAAACAACCCTCTTAACGCCATTGATCCGAGTGGGATGTTGACCTTGTATATTCCCGGTACGAATTATAATTATAATACTGTTCAAAACTCACATCTTGGCCAAAGTTTGCAAGATACATTTCAAGATAAAAACACTTTCATATTTAATTGGTCAGGTAATGATAATAGATGGGCTCGCACAGAAGCAGCGGGCAGATTAGTTAATCTTGTTAATAATTATAAGTTTGCCGATGACGAGAAGTTAAATATTGTTACCCACAGTCATGGAGGTAATATAACATTTGAGGCATCACAAAAAATTGAAAGATCAATTGATAATTTAGTAACGCTAGCTGTCCCTGTTAGAGATGATTATCAGCCCAATACGGCCATCATAAAGAATCATATTAATATCTACAGCAATTATGATGCCGTACAAGTATTTGGTGGAGGTCAAATGTCAGTTACTGAGTGGATAGGGAACATATTTGGCGAGAAGGGTAGAAAAGTTGGAGAATTTATTGGTTTTGGGGAATTTGGTCTAGCCGGTTTTTGGATAAATAGTGCAAAGAATATTGACGCTTCTCGTAATACCATAGGTACTATGTGGGGCGCTCATACAAAAATTTGGTCAAAGTCACAAGTTTGGGATAAGTATATTCAGCCGAATATTAAAAAGTAATAACTATATGGTAAATGCAAAGTTACAAACAATTAAACAGGATAAAAATTTAATGGGCCTTATCTATTTAGTATTGATAGGCATAATTGTTACTGTAAATATGTTTATGTATTGGTCTGAAATGGGCGAAATAATAAAGTATCTATTAATTCGTTTACCTCTGAGTATTATAATGGTGATTTATGGAATAAAAGTATTCTACAAAAGCAACTTAAATTTGAGTAAGATTTTTGGTTTTGTTGGACTAATGTTTGGTATTTTTCTTATGCTTCCACCTTTTATTATCTATAAATTATTTATAAGATGAAGTATTGTGTAGCTTTTTAAACTATATAATATATAAATTGTGTCCAAAATCATTTTGAGTTAATAACAGGTACTTTCAGCGAACAGCGCAAATTTGCCGGTCATGAGTATGATGATGCCAATCTCGCTTACGGGTTAATGTTGGTGGCCGTTGAAATTTTATGGATGTACCATTTAATTATCAAAAAATTTTTTATCTATAGCAGTAGAATATTTATAATTTTGCCAGCTAATAAAAAAGTTACATAAAGTAAGAAAATATCCCCAAGGTTACACAATAGTGGTCTATTCGTTATATAATACAGGTGAGTTATTTTATTATTTAAATTTATTATATGAAACAATATTTTGACCCGCGAGCGGTTTTGGTAACCGTAAGCCTAATTAGTATTGGCCTTGTGTTAGTTGTATTAGGTATTGCCGTAATGGATTTTACTTCACCTGGCAAGATAACCAGTTATCAGTCTTATAAAATAATTAAAAAACAATCCCCAATCTCTTTAGGCAGTATTGATACCAAAGTATTAGCGTTTTCTTCTCCCGATGAGTACAGAGATTATATAGCCCAATCAAACCAAAAATTTAGCTCGTTTAATTATGGTATGATGATGCCCACCAGAGCTATACAAGAAAGAGGTGATTTAAGTAATTTGGGTCTGGACGCCTTTAATACTAAACAAGCTGAGGATATTGGTTTAGCTGGACCAGAAAGAATATCTGAAACTAATGTACAGGTAGCTGGTATAGATGAGCCGGATATTGTGAAAACAGACGGCAAGAATATTTTCTTGTCGCAATCAAATTATTATTACCCTTGGCGCGGTCTTTTAAGGCCGGAGATTGATATTGTACCTCCTTTTATATCTGGCACTTTAAAAGTAGTGAAGGCTTGGCCGCCGGAGCAATTAGCACAGATTGGCAAAATTGATACGCAAGGCGAAATGTTATTGGTTAATAAAATTTTAGTAGTTTTTGCTCATGATAAAATTGCCGCTTACGATATAAATACACCAGCCTCACCGGTTAAAGCTTGGGAAATTAAATATAACGACAATAATAGTTTGGTAGCCGCCCGCCTGATGAATGAAAAAATTTATGTGGTTACCCGAGCTTATGCTGATACAGAAAAACCCTGTCCTATGAAACCATTTATAGTTAATGAAGAAACAGTATCTGTGCCCTGTTCTTCAGTCTATCGGCCGGTACAGGTAATTCCAGCAGACAGCACTTTTAGCGTAATGTCTTTTAATCCGGAAAATGGCAGGCTTGAAAAAAGCCTAGCCTTTTTAGGGTCCGCTGGTTCTTCAGTAGTGGCTATGTTTCCGGATAATATTTACATAAGTTATTCATACCCCGGCGATATAGCGGATCTTATAATTGGTGCAGTTACTGAAAAACCTGATTTACTGCCCAGCTGGCTTAGGGAAAGTTTAATTAAATTACGAACTTACGATATTTCTCAAGATTCAAAAATTAACGAATTTTATCAATTATTAGAGCGTTATAAACGTTCACTTAGTAAAGATGAACTATTAAAATTTGAAAATGAAATGCAAAACAAGATATCGGGTTATATAGAAACCAGACAACGTGATTTTGAGCGTACTGGTCTGGTAAAAATTAGAGTCAGTGATTTGGCGGTAATAGCTACCGGCGTTGTGCCGGGCTCTTTACTAAATCAGTTTTCACTGGATGAATATGAGGGTTATTTGCGTGTAGCTACTACTTTTGGCAATAATTGGTTTTTTTCACAAGACCTCGGTGCCAGTGATGTTTATGTACTGGACTCCAATATGGTGCAGGTTGGCGTAGTTAAAGATTTGGGTAAAACTGAACGCATTTATTCAGTGCGTTTTATAGGTAATCGCGGTTATGTGGTAACTTTTAGGCAAGTTGATCCTTTTTATGTGCTGGATTTATCAAATCCGTACGCTCCCCAAATGACCGGTGAACTTAAAATTCCGGGCTTTTCTTCTTATTTGCATCAGGTAGCCGATAATCGCATCTTGGGTGTGGGGCAGGAGGGTAATCAGGTTAAACTTTCTTTGTTTGATGTTTCAGATTCTGCCAATCCACTTGAAGTAGCTAAATATTTACTTGATGATTATTGGTCTGAAATATCACAAACGCATCATGCCTTTTTGCATGATAGCAAACATGGCGTTGTTTTTGTTCCGGGTTCCCGTGGAGGTTATATTTTTAATTATAAGTCTGATGATCTTAAATTAACTATGGTCGTTTCAGATATTATTGCCAAACGAGCCCTTTACCTTAATGACTATATGTATATTATTGGTGATGATAAAATAGTTGTCATTAATGAAATTGATTGGCGTAAGGTAAATCAGTTTACGTTAGCGCCGTAAATATAAAATTGTCAAATAAAAGCCGCTTGAAGCAGTATTAAGATAAATATTAGTAATAGTTTAAGTTATAATTCACAAAACTAGCCTTTTTTGGTATAGTAATTTAGCAATGAGAAGATTTATTATTTCTAAGTTAACCCTTGTTTTAATCCCGGGAATAATCTCGGGTTATTTAGTATGGTTAACGTCTGCTACCGGGTTGACAGCGTCAGTCTTAACTTTAGAGCCGGTTACAGAAAAAGAAAATAATTGTTCTTACGCGGCCGTATGGCAGAGCGGTGAAATATCCCGTTACAACTGTAGTAGTCGGCTGAATTCAGGACAAGTTTTTGAATATTTGAACTTACAACCGGGAATACGCTTGGTATCACCTGTTAGAGAATACACTTTATCTTTAGTTCCTAATGATCCGTATTATTCTGAACAGCGACAGTATTTAGAGCAAATTCAAACGCCATTAGCTTGGGATAAGGTAATAACTAGTAATCTTCGTCCGGTGATAGCCGTTTTGGATACAGGAGTGGATATTAATCATCCTGATTTAGCGGCTAATATTTGGTTTAATCCTTGGGAAGTTCCTGGAGACGGCCTTGATAATGATGATAATGGTTATATAGATGATCAGTATGGCTGGGATTTTGTGCGCAACGTGCCCGGTGGTACGCCTAAATTGGAAGATGGTTGGACAGAGTTGGCTGTTCAACACGGTACCATTGTAGCCGGTGTGGCGGCGGCTGTGGGCAATAACGGACAAGGTGTGGCTGGTATTTCTTGGCGAGCTCGCATTATGCCGGTGCGAGTTTTAGACAGCAAGGGTGTAGGCGATACCGTTACTGTGGCGCGGGGGATTGATTATGCTATTCGTAACCGAGCAGATATTATTAATCTTTCCTTTGTTGGATCATTATCTGATCCGGTGTTAGATGATGCAATTAAGCGAGCATACTCGGCTGGTATTTTGGTGGTGGCGGCCGCTGGTAATGAAGAATCTTTAGCCGTTAATTTAAATCGTGTGCCGCAATATCCTGTTTGTGAGCAGGGTTTTAATGGTGAAAATTTTGTGATTGGCGTAGCGGCGGTGGATAGCGCCGATAAGCTGGCTGAATTTTCCAATTATGGTTCACGTTGCATTGATATTTCAGCGCCCGGTACCGGTATTTTTAGTACACAATTTGTTTTCTCATCGGAACCTAAATTAAATAAGCTTTATGGTGGTTATTGGAGCGGCACATCAGTAGCCGCGCCGATGGTCTCGGGCGCTTTGGCGCTGCTTAAATCCGCTTACCCTATTTTATCACCATCACAATTACGCGATATTTTATTAGCTTCCGGTGATCTTATTGATGCCAAAAATTTACCAGAGCATCGCGGACAAATTGGCCGGCGTTTAAATTTGCGTTCAGCCTTTGAATTGGCTAACAGCACTAAGTTTCCCCGTAGAAGCCCGGTGCTTCTAGCGCCTTTTTCCAATGCGTCAGCTAATATTTCAACTTATGATATTTCCGGTGAGTTAATGCAAAAATTTTTAGCTTACGATCCTAAATTCTTACGCGGTGTAAATGTGGCGGCTGGTGATGTGGACGGTGATGGACAAATAGAAATTATAACAGCGCCACGTCAGGGCGGCGGGCCGCATATAAGAATCTGGACATTACAAGGCCAGTTAAAATATCAATTCATGGCTTTCCCAGAAAGCTTCCGCGGCGGATTGAGTTTAGCTATTGGTGATATAACAGGCGATGGTTTAGCTGATATAGTTTTAGGTGTTGGGCCGGGGGGTGCTAATATGGTAGGTGTTTTTAATGTAGAAGGCCATCGATTACATCAGTTTGTACCTTATGAGGCTAATTATACCGGTGGTATAAATGTGGCCGTGGGTGATTTGGATGGCGATGGTTACAATGAAGTAATAGTAACACCTTCTGGTGGCGCGCGTTTACCTTTGCGTGTTTTTGAACGCGTCGGTAATTTACGTCGCGAGTTTTCTGCTTATCCTTTTACTTTTCGCGGCGGAGTGAATGTGGCCGTGGGGGATATGAATGGTGATGGTAAAGCTGAAATAGTAGTTGGCGCTGGTAGCGGCGGCGGGCCGCAAGTTAGAATATTCAATAGCGATGGTAAATTATTACAGCAGTTTTTTGCTTATGATTCACGTTTTCGCGGTGGAGTGAATGTGGCCGTGGGGGATTTGGATGGCGATGGTTTGGCTGAGCTTGTTACTACTCCCGGTTTAGGCGGCGGGCCTCATTTACGGGTTTTTAACAATAAAGGTCAGGTTAAATCCCAGTTTTTTGTAGGTGATCAAAGTTTCCGAGGCGGTTTAAATGTTGGTACATTTAAATAAATTTACGTTTCCAATATTTATTAGGTTTAGGTAATTAAAAAATTTATTTTTTTAAGTATTTTTATATGACCGTGCCGGTTATTGAAAATAGAATCAAGAATACTCTATGGCAATTTAGCCGCTTTTTAACTGTGGGTGTTAGCAACGCGCTGGTTGATTTTATAGTTTATATTTTTTTAACTCGCAGTTTTATTTATTGGCAGGAACATTATTTACTGGCTAACTTTTTGGCTTTTTTAATAGCTAACTTTAACAGTTTTTATTGGAACCGGCATTGGACTTTTAAAGTTAAACACGGCAAAATTTGGCGGCAGTATTTTGAATTTTTAAGCACCTCTTTAGTTTATATTGGCTTTATTCAGTTGGGGTTGTGGTGGTTAGTTTCTCATTTAGGTGTTTATGATCTTTTGGCCAAGATTATAATTATTGGTTTGGGTATGATTCTTTATTTTAGGGTTTTAAAGAAGCTCGTTTTTTGTTCTCGGATAGATTCTGTTTTTTAATTTGATAAGAACACTTATTTTAGTTAAAATAAATATATAATTAATTAATTTATGACACCCGTAAAATTATTAGATAGGCCAACAGCCCTGGTAACCGGCGGCGCTGGTTTTATTGGCTCTCATTTGTGTGATGAGTTAGTGAAGAGCAGAAATGTCATTTGTGTTGATAATTTTATTACCGGTGTGGAAGAAAATATTGATTTATTACTTCAAAATCCTCATTTTAAATTCATTCGCCACGATATGTCCGAGCCGCTTGATTTGGAAAGTTTTCCTGAATTGGATATTTTTAAAGTTAAAGTTCAGGGCGTGCAGGAAGTTTATAATTTAGCCTGTCCTACAAGTCCTCTGGAATACAAAAAATTACCATTAGAAACGCTGCAAGCTAATGCACAAGGCACCAAACACGCTTTAGAAATTGCTTATAAATCTGACGCTAAAATAGTACATGCTTCTACGGCAGCTATTTATGGTGAACCTTATAATAACCAGCCTTTTACCGAAAATTATTGGGGTTATATCGATCCGGTTGGTCCGCGTAGTTGTTATAACGAAGGCAAAAGATATGCTGAAAGTTTGGTTTATAGTTATGCTACTGCCAAAAAAATGCCTTTTATAATTGCCAGAATATTTAATACTTATGGTCCTCGTACTAAATTAAACGATGGACGCATGATTCCTGATTTAGTCAATAAAGCTATTGCTAAACAGCCGATGGTTATCTACGGCGCTGAAGATGATATTTCCACTTTTTGCTATGTTTCCGATGTAGTGGAAGGATTAATAAAACTAATGTCGCATACAGGTAGCGGTATTTATAATCTTGGTTCGCCGGAACAATATAAATTAATAGATGTAGCTAAACTAATTATGCAGTTAGTAGATGTAAAATTACCGGTGGAAAATAAAACACCGCCTCCTTATTTATCTAAACAGGGAGTGCCTGATATTAGTAAGATTAAAGAAGAAATAGGCTGGTTTCCTTTAATTCCTTTAGTTGAAGGTTTGCGTCAAACTATTGATTATTTTAAAGCTCATCAAAATTTACTGGATATGAAGGCCGGTGATCCATTTTCCAAAAGTTTTAATGTTTAATTATCTTAAAACTTAAGTTTAAGAAGCTGAAAATATAATGAACAGGGTTTTAGTAACCGGTGGAGCAGGATTTATTGGCTCTCATTTAACAGAACACTTAATTAGGGCCGGCTATCAGGTGGCAGTAGTTGATGATTTATCTACCGGTCAAAAAAGCAATATTCCTAAAACAGTCAGTTGGCGCAAGCTGGATGTTCGTACTCAAGCTTTTCGTTCTTTGGTGCGTGATTGGCGGCCAGATTATATTTGTCATTTGGCTGCCCAATTAAGTGTAGTTGATTCTGTTCGTGAACCAACTAAAGACGCCAGCGTTAATATTTTAGGAACCGTAAATACTTTGGCCGCGGCTGCGGGGCGTAGCTTAAAAAAATTTTTATTTGTTTCTACTGCCGCTGTTTATGGCCAAGCCAGAGAAATACCTACTCCTGAAGACTCTGACTTACAGTTAAATTCACCTTACGCTGTTTCTAAATACTCAGCCGAGCAATACTTGTCATTATTTGAATCTAATGGCCAGTTACCAGCAGTCATTGTTCGTTTGTCTAATGTTTACGGACCAAGACAAAGATATTCGGGTGAGGGCGGGGTAGCGGCTAAGTTTGCGGCGGCTGTATTAAGTAATAAAAAATTAGTGATTGAGGGGCGAGGCGAGCAAACACGCGATTTTCTTTATGTTTCTGATGCTGTGCAGGGTTTGATAATTGCTATGGAAAAGGGTCGGGGAATTTACAATTTAAGTACAGGCCAGGAAATTTCTATCAGAGAATTAGCAGTTAAAATTGGTGAGGTTGCCGGAACTGTGCCTAATGTTACTTATGCTCCAGCGCGGCCAAATGACGTTAAACGCAGTTCTTTATCTCCTATTCGCGCTAAGCGTGATTTAGGTTGGCAAGCACAAACCCCTTTAACAGATGGCTTAAGGCAAACATTAAAGTGGTTTAAAGAAATATTATGAAAGTAACAGCTGTTGTTCCTGCTTATGAAGCAGAGTATTCAGTAGGTCAGGTAATTTTAAGTCTTAAACCTTATGTTAATAAGGTGGTGGTAGTAGACGATGGTTCTACAGATAATACTTTTGAAGTAGCTAAACAGGCCGGGGCAATAGTTTTACGTCATTTAGTAAACCGTGGTTATGGCGCAGCCTTGATTACAGGCAGTGAATACGCCTTGGGGCAAGGGGCACAGGCGATAGTGCATTTTGATGCCGATGGACAATTTGATGCAACTGATGTACCTAAATTGATATCTGTGCTTACAGCAGGTCAATCTAGCGCCGCTTTAGGCTCCAGATTTTTGGGGCGAGCGGTTAATATACCAATTTTGAGAAAAATTACTTTAAAGTTGGCTGTTTTATTTACTTGGGTAACTAGTGGTTTAAAATTAACTGATACGCATAACGGCTTGCGAGCCTTTACCGCTGAAGCTTGGCGATTAATGAATTTAAAACAGGACAGAATGGCTATAAGTTCCGAGATAATCCAAGAGCTGGCCAAACACAAGATACCTTATCAAGAAGTTCCGGTAACGGTTGTTTATACTGATTACAGTTTACATTCTTCTAAGCAGGGTAGTTTTCCTGCCGCCAAGATAGTAAAGGATTTGTTAATAGGTAAGTTCTTGCGGTAAGATAAATTTATGAGCATTATTCAAATTATCTTATTAATAATAGTTTTAGTAATTTTTTGGCGTTTGTATAAACGTTTGGCTGTCGGTGAGCTCACTAAACGTGAATTTGTGGAATGGTTCCTGCTTTGGCTGGTGGCGGCTTTTTTGATTATTGTGCCCGATACAGCTTCCTATTTAGCCCAATTGGTAGGTGTAGGTCGTGGTAGCGATTTGGTAATCTATTTGTCCGTGGTGCTGGCTTTTTATTTATTATTTAAGATATTTGTACGTCTGGAGCGCCATGAACGAGAATTAACCAGAATTGTACGTGAGCTAGCGCTAAGGAATAAAAAAGAGGATAAGTAAATTATGTTAGAAAATTTTTCATTAAAGTTAAAACCATACTTACCATTGTTTTTACGCCTTGGTTTAGGATTTATTTTTTTCTGGAGTGGTTTATCTAAAATTATTTCACCCGAAAGCTCTATTGGCGTATGTGCTAATCGTGGCGAAGCCATTGACTTGGTGAGCAGTCTTTATTGGTTGCCGTTTGATCCCGAAGGTTTTGTTTGGGTGCAGTCGTATTTGGAGTTGCTTCTAGGACTCGCACTATTGGTTGGTTTTTTAGTACCCTTAACCGCCTTGGTTTCAATTATTGTATTTGTGCTGTTTTTTGTTATTCTGGATTTTTCTTTAATTTGGAAAAATGTCGGGCTACTTGGTGCGGCTTTAGCTTTGCTGGCTAGCGAGCTAGATAAGTTCAGTTTGGATAATTTGTTTAAGAGACAAAAAATAAATAAACATATTTAGTTACATAATATTACACAACCGCATCGCTTTTTTGAATGGTATTTTTGTGGTAAAATTGAAATTGTATATTTTTTATGCAAACAGCGATTGTTATTGTTAGCTATAACGGACAGAAGTGGCTGGAGAAATGTTTAAAATCTTGTCAAACTTATGCGCCACAGGTGCCGGTTTATGTGATTGATAACGCTTCTACTGATAATTCAGCAGTAATTGTTGCTGGTTTTCCTGAAATAAAATTATTCAAACAAGAAATTAATCTTGGTTTTGCCGGCGGTAATAATTTTGGAATCAAAACCGCTATAAATGATGGTGCTGAAGCAGTTTTTTTGCTGAACCAAGACACAGAGATTACTGCGGGCTGTTTAGACTTATTGGTTGAGTATTTGAAAAATAATCCGGTTGTTGGCGGTGTGCAACCGGCTATTTTATTGCCGGACGGCAGAGTAAATTCTATAGGCAACAGTTTTCACTATTTGGGTTTTGCCGAGTCTGGCGGCAATGGTTTAACTATGGAGGAAGCCAAGTTAAAAGTATTGTGGCTTAAAAATAATACCGAGCCGCCTTATTTATCTGGCGCAGCAGTATTGTTAAGAACCAAAGCCTTACAGCAGGTTGGTTTTTTTAATCAAGAGCTCTTTATGTATCATGAAGATTTGGAACTTAGTTTGCGTTTGCGTATAGCCGGTTGGCGCTTGGCTGTCTTGCCGGTGGCGCGGGTAGTTCATTATTATGAATCAGCGCGCAGCCGGTGTAAGTATTATTACATGGAACGTAATCGGTTGATTGTTTGGAATGAAATTTTTAGTTGGCGAACTTTATTATTACTAGGGCCTTTTTTTATTATTTCAGAAATAATGTTATTAATAATCAGCATTTTTAAGGGGTGGTTTTTAGAAAAATTTAAATCTTACGGTTATTTTATGAAGCCTAGAAGCTGGTCTATGATTTTCCAGTTTAAACGGCAAATTAAATCTTTAGGTAATAAGCGTAATGTTGACTTATTAGCTTATGCGGCTGATAAAATAGTTTATCAAGCTGAAGAAACAGGTTTTTTGACTAAATATTTATTTAATCCTTTATCGGCTTTTGTTTGGCGTTGGTTAAAGCCGCTTTTCCGCTGGTAATCATGGTACAATTAAGCAAGTTATGAGAATAGTACACTTATCATGCGTTTATCCGCCTTATGGTGGAGGTATAGGTGAAGTAGCGCGGCAGTATGCTTCGTTACTCACAGCTGAGCATCAGGTTACAGTTATTACACCCAGTTATCATCCGGCCATGACATTTATGAATACGCCGGGGGTAAATGTGGTGGCTAAAAAGCCGTTGTTAGCTTGGGGTAAAGCAGCTTGGTTACCTGGGTTAAAAAGTATTTTAGATAAATTTGACGCCGTTCATCTACATTATCCTTTTTTTGGTGTGCAAGAAAGATTAGTTAATTTAAATCCAAGAATAAAATTAATAATTACTTATCATATGTTGCCGCAGACTAGCGGTGGACGGGGGTGGTTAATGAAGGCAAGTTTGAATTACACCGATAAAAGAATAGCGCTTCGGGCAGATGTTTTAACTGCGGCCACTGCAGATTATATTAAAAGTGTGGCTCTGCCAAGAATGGGACAGGCGGAAAAGTGGCAAGTAGTGACTTTTGGAGTTGATGATAGATTTTTTCCGGGAGACGAGCCAGAGAGATTGGTAAGAAAATTCAATGTGCGTTACGGCGAAGCAGTAATATTATTTGTAGCCACTTTAGATAAAGCTCATGCTTTTAAGGGTTTATCAATTTTGTTACGAGCTTTAACTAGATTAAATAATCGTAATTGGAAACTAATAGTAGTTGGCGGAGGATCTTGGCGTAATCGTTATCAACAACAGGCCCGCGCTTTAAAACTTGGTAAACAAGCTATTTTTGCCGGTTATGTACCAGTAGCCGAATTACCGGATTATTATCGTTTAGCGTCGGTTTTTGTTTTACCTTCAGTTAATTCGGCTGAGGCTTTTGGCCTGGTAGCTTTGGAAGCTATGGCTACGGGTTTGCCGGTAATAGCCTCACGTTTACCTGGTGTTCGGGAACTGGTTATTCAGGGAGAAAATGGTTTACTGGTAGAGCCGGGAGACGAGTTAGGTTTAGCCGCAGCTTTGGAGGGATTATTAAATTCCCCGGAACAGAGAACTATAATGGGACAGAAAGCTTTTAAGAGAGTACAGGAGAATTACCGTTGGCCAGTCGTTGGCCAAAGGTTGCTTGATATTTATCGTCAGTTATCATGAGAATTTTGTATTTATCAAATTTGTATCCGCCTTATGTGCGCGGCGGGGCTGAATATCTAGGTGAGGAAGTAGTTAAGGAGTTAGTAAGGCAAGGATATAAAGTGGCAGTGGTTACTACAGTGCCTTGGCCTAGTGTAAAAAAATTAAGTCCTGAGTTACGCCAAGAGGAAGGGGTGGATGTTTATCGTTTTTATCCTTTAAATTTTTATCATTATTTAAATGCTTCCAAGTTTTTTTATCCCTTTAGGTTTTTATGGCAATTGATTAATTTATGGAACTGGCATACCGGTTATGTGCTTAAAAAAATTATTCATGAATTTAAACCGGATCAAGCCATAAGTTTTAATTTAATGGGTTTAGGTTTTAATGTACCGCGTCTTTTAAATAAACTAAAAATTCCACACACTCATGTTTTGCATGATGTGCAACTACTTCATCCCACTGGTTTATTTATCTGGGGGCAGATTTATCGTTCTTGGTCAATGAAAGTTTATCAGAAGATAACAGGTTGGCTTTTTGAGCCTGTATTAACTGTTATTTCTCCTTCTATTTGGTTACTTCAAGAACATCAACAACGGGGATTTTTTAAGCACAGTCACATCCGAGTTTTGCCTAATCCAGTACCGCCTTTTCAAGCCACTCCACATATTAAAACCACAGCAGAACCACTTCGTCTATTATATGTAGGCCAGTTTGAGTTTCATAAGGGAGTTTTTTGGTTAGTGGAGCAGATTAAAAGATTAAAACAGCGTAACTTTATATTACATTTGGTGGCGGTGGGTCAAAAATCACGTGTGACAGAATTAAAACATTTGATAGGAGAAGATAATAGGTTTGTTGTACACGATCTTATGTCACAGTCTGAAATTGATGCACTTTATCAATCTAGCCATCTATCAATTATACCCAGTTTATGTTATGAAAATTCTCCAACTTCAATTACCAAATCTTTGTTAGCCGGTACTCCGGTGTTGGCTGTGAATTTGGGGGGTATTCCGGAGCTTGTTGAAGAAGGAAAAACAGGCTGGTTATACAAGCCTGGCGATAGTGATGATTTTGCTAAAAAAGTAAGCTGGTGTCTTAAAAATCCGGCTGAATTGTTAAAAGCCGGGTTAACGGGTAGTCGAGTTTTTGCCGATAGAACGTTGGAAAAATATGTTTCTCAACTGGTAGTTTCTAAAGTGGTGAAGCATTAAAAATATTTTTAAAAGTTATTTTATAAGGAGTTTATATTTTTAATACTTTCATTGCTTTATTATTTAAAAGTCGTAGCGGTAAACAGTAATTCTGCCTTGGCCTATTTCCCACCAAGCATCCGCTTCTTTCATTGCTATTTTTTTAAGATTTTCATAATTAGCCCAATAACGATTGAGAACTAAAAATACTTGAGGCACGCCCGGTGGGGCGGCAGGTTTAATTATTTCACGTTTAGGCAGGTTACGTTCAGCTGCGTTTAAATAAATTTGATACAAAGGATTAGTTCCGGTGGGTAGTGGATAGTAAAAGTTACCGTCAAAATATTTAGCAAAGCCAAATTCTCTTATCGCCGCTGCCGATACAGCCTGATTGGCTAATACGACATAAGGTGCTCCCTCAGCCATTTTTTCAATTAATTTTACTGCCGCTACATCATAATAAGTAGTGTTATAAGCAGTATGTCTTTGCCAAATATCAAAGCGAGGGTAATTTAAATAAAAGCTGACAGTTAATAAAAGCGAACTTAGTAAAATAATATTACTAGGGTGATTAATTTTAATAAGTAGGAGTTTTAAAATTTGATAGACACCCCAAATTGCCAACGGCCAAAGCATTAATAAAGCTAAATCCCAAAGTCTAATGGAATAAAAATTTTGTTCATTTGGTGGTAGATTTGGAAACTCTGTTAGCAATGATAGCAATAAATAGCCGACAGTTGGCCATATTGCAGCCCAACCAAGCCAGCGTAAACCAGCCATTTTTTCTTTAGCCACCCAGTAACCGATCAGGGCTAATATAATAAAAAATAATCCAGCTGGGCGTCCCCAAATATAAACAATATCTGGTAAATCAATAAATCTGGGCCAAAAAGGCAGTTGATTAAATACATCCAGCCCTATTTTTTTTATATTACCAATTATATCCGAGGTTAATATAATACTGGCGGCCGATGGTTTTAACCAGCTGAATATAGCAAAAGAGATGGGTACTATTAAAGCAGAGAAAATTCCCCCTAACCAGTATAACAATCTCTTATATTTAAGATTTTTTCCGTAATCTTTTATTGTTTTAGCAAATAACAAGCCGATAATAGGTAGCCCGGCGAGAGGATGAGTAACTAAACTTGCTGCGCCGGTTAGCCACATGTATATAACTGGTATTCTAGCTCCCAATATTTGGATTACCAATAAAAAAATAGTAGTTAATACCCATAAATAAGCTAAGCTTTGAGGGGTGGTATAGGTAAAAGTAGTTAAAGAGAAAATAGTTGGTACTAATGCTAAAGCTAGTGACCATGACCCTGAATTAATAAAGCGGCGCGTTAAAAGTACAACCATTAAAGGAATCAATAAACTGGCTATTATAGGTACCAGCCAGATGTCAATTAAGTTAATTGGTAATCTTAAAACCGTCGCCAAAAAAACCACCATAGTGTATTGTCCTATATAATAAAATGGCTTAGGTAAAATTGTACCTGTTTCTAGAAGTATTTTTTCTGAAACTTGGTGAATAAAAGGATCAAACCCGTAACCTAAGGGATAAATCAGGCCTAGTACTCCTAAAAAGATTAAATATAAAGGTATTAGCCATAAAAAGTTAGAGCTTTGAAGAGCTATAATTATAGCTAAGGCAGCTGTAATGGCGAACATTAAAAAAATTTTTGGTGAAATGACCTGCCAAGGAGAGCGAATAGCTTCTTGAGTTGACGAAGCCAGTATAATAAGCCACGTTTTACTAGCTATTAAAATATATAAAATTCTCCAATACCAGTTAATTAATTTTACTACCACCAATTTATTGGCCACGTTTTTTATGTGCGACTCTTTGGTGTTTTTACCTAACCACGGCAGTAAAGCTATAAGAATAAAAATATAAGAATTTCTAAACAAGTTTAAATAAAAAGCCATAGTTGATACTAAACTGGCTAGTATTAAAATTATCACTAAACCACAAGCTATCCTTTCGCTTTTATATGTTAATATATCGGCCAGTCTACCGCTTAATAACCAAGCTGTTATGACTAACCAAGTTATTCCCAAGCCAAAACCTAATGATTGTTCTTGCCAAGCCCATGAATTGACAGCTAATAGAAGGGCAATAAAACTAGCTATAGCTTTAATTGTCATATAGTATCATTGTAGCATTTCTTACTGGTATAATATGAATATGGTTATTTCTTCAAAATTATTTAAATTTCGATTTTATTACCTGATTATATTATTAGTGCCCCTGGGGTTATTTTTATATGGCAGTTTCCATTTTAATCTGCCCCGGCGTTTTAATTCTCCAGACGAAGCAGCTAATGCTTATTTTGCTCATCGTCTAGCTCAAGGCTATAGCTTAACAGCGCCAGCAGGTTTAAATGAAATAACTTTAGAACCCATAGTTCATCCTCGTAGCACCCATATAATTAAAGGACAATTAGCGCCAGCCAGCTTTTTAGGTTTACCACTGTTGATTGGTTTTTTGGGTCGTATTTTTGGTCAGTCCATTATGCCCCTCATAACCCCCTTAGCGGCAATTATAGGTTTGTCCTGTTTTTATTGGTTGGTAAGAGAATTATCTGATAAACGCTCAGCCTTGATAGCTGTTTTGTTATTGGCTTTTCATCCAGCTTTTTGGTATTACCATAGCCGATCTTTTTATCACAATGCCCTGTTTTTTGATTTTTTGCTTTTAGCTATAGTTTGTTTAATGTTAGCTATTAAAAATGGTAAGCCGTGGCCATATTTAGCTGGAGGATTGGCTCTAGGTGCGGCTTTGGCTATGAGAACTTCAGAAATTTTTTGGTTGGTGACCTGTGGTCTAATTTGGTTAAGTTTAAATTGGCATCAGGTGGTTGTTAGGTATTTGTGGTTATTAATTTTAGGAGCATTGATTAGTTTTTTGCCGGTGTTTGTGACTAATTACAGCATTTATGGTTCAATTATATCAGTTGGTTATAGTCAAGATTTAAAACAAGTAACTAATATACCACAGGCCTTGGGATTATTGCCGCAATTATTATTACCTTTTGGTTTTCATCCACGCGTTATTTTATTTACTGCTAAAAATTATTTATGGCAGTTAATTTGGTGGTGGGCAATTTTTGTTATGGTTGGTTTGGTTTATTTTTTATTTACTTGGCGACAACAAACAAAACAAGCTCAAAAATTTTTATTAGTTGTCTTATTAATTAGTGTTTGGCTGGTTGTTGTTTATGGTAGTTGGCTTTTTAACGATAATCCCGATCCCAATGCTATTACTATTGGCACTTCTTATGTTCGTTATTGGTTGCCTGTTTTTAGCCTTTTATTATGGCCTGCCGCTGTTTTTATAAGTAAGGTATGGCAAAAAAAATGGGGACGAGTCTTAGTTTTTGGTTTATTTGGTGGTTATATTATTTTATCAATCAATTTAGTTTGGTGGGAACCGTTGGAGGGTTTGGGCCAAATAAAAGCAAATGTTAAAAGATTTGAAAATTGGAACAGAGAGGTTCAGGCCTTAACCGAACCAAATAGCGTCATTGTTACCGGCTTAACTGATAAAATATTTTGGCCGGAAAGGTCTGTTATTTATAACTTAGCATCTTCAACTGATTATCAGGCAGTAGTTAGATTAGTACAAAATCAAATACCCGTTTATTGGTTTAGATCAACATTAAGACCTGATGATTTGAAGAGGATTAATTTGAATCTTAAAAATTATAACTTAGGTTTAGCTATTAAGCAGTATGGTTGGCAGGATTTTAGTCTTTATCAGTTTTATCTTTTAAACTAATAATATGCGACACATTCGTTGGTTAATACCAGTGATATTATTAGGCTATATATTTTATCAGTCATTTTGGGCTAATAGTTTATTAGTCGCTTTTACTGATTTTAGCCAGCGAACTGCTTATTTTGATGTTTTGCTACCGGCTGGCCGGGTGGAAAGAAGCGCTACTGGCATAATTATTCAACAAGAACCGGTATATATAGATCTTCGGGTGCCTATTAGAACTGGCAGAGTATCTTTAGAATTATTAGTTACAGCAGATTCTGCGCCTATTAAACTTGGTTTGCAAACAGGACCAGAATTCTCTTTTGATTTTCAAGAACAAGAAATTGTCAAATCAGCTGATGGTTTGGCGTATTATAATTATGAGGCTAGGGAAATAAAATATGTTCGGCCGGGTAATAAGATAAGATTTATAATTTCTTCTCCCGGTTTGCAGGCAGGCGATGTTGTGATTAAAGGTGCTAAAGTTAGTTTAAATCGGAAAAAAGCTGACATTGATTGGTGGTTTAGAATAATTAAACAATTATGATTTTAATTGATTTATGGGCTAAATTTGTAAATAATCGGGTGATTGCGGCGGTAAGAATTTTTTTGGCTGAAATGAGTGTAGGTTTGTTGATAAGCTGGTTATTGCTTTTTTCTTTGGAATTATTTAGGCCGGGGATGGTTAGTTTGTATTTTGATTTAAATATTATTTTAGCTGGAGGTTTGGCAAGCTGGCTGGCTGGTAGTAAGGTTAAGTCATATGAGTTAACTTGGTACACAAGTCTAATAATTTTTGCTATAATCATTGTATTACTAGCTTTGAAAGTTAATTAAATTTATGCAATTAAAATTAATTGATGATAGCCTTGTTAAAGATGTAACGCGAGCAGCAGAAAATTCTGCCAGACGCCGCAGTTCTTATGCTATGCATGTTTCCAATGATGAGAAAATTCAGCGACTTGTATCGGTTTTAGAAACAGATTCTTATGTACGACCGCATAAGCATGAAAATCCAGACAAAGTGGAGGTATTTATAGTTTTACAAGGTAAATTATTAGTGGTATTGTTTGCCGAGGACGGCCGGATATCAGAACATGTAGTACTGGAATTTGGCAAAAGTCCGTGGGGGGTTGAAGTTCCGCCCGGCGCTTGGCATATGACAGTAGCTCTCGAACCAGCTACGGCTTTATATGAGGTAGTAGAGGGTCCGTGGCAAGATCATAGTCATAAAAAATACCCTACTTGGGCACCAGCAGAAGAAGAAAAAGAAGCTGCCCAAGCTTTTATTGCCCGAGTAAGGCAGGAATTAATGTTGTATTAATATGGATTGTGTTTTTTGTAAAATAGTCAATAATATTATACCATCATCTAAAGTATACGAAGATCAGGAGTTTTTAGCTTTTTTAGATATTCATCCGGTAAGTTATGGCCATACTTTAGTAATACCTAAAGCTCATTTTGACAGATTTGATCTCACGCCACCTGAAGTTATTGGTCGTCTTTATACTGTAGTGCGTAAAATAGCTTTGGGTATTATGAAAGGTGTAGCAGCTGATGGTTATAATTTAGGTTTAAATAACGGCTCATCAGCAGGACAGGTAATTTTTCATACCCATGTTCATGTTATTCCCAGGAAGAATAAGGACGGTTTAGAATTATGGCCTGCTCAAGAATATGAAGGTAATCAAATGGATGAAATAGCCAAAAAAATAAGAGCCAGCATTAAAGAAATCTTAGTCCATGGTTGAGATTAGCAATGAAGAATTCGAAAATTTGATAACAGCTTCATTATTAAGGATTCCGGAGAAATTTAGAAAACTGTTAAGTAATGTTGTTGTGGTGTGGGAGGAAGAGCCATCAGTCCAGCAATTATATAAATTAAATATGCCGCCTAAACAGAGTTTATTTGGTTTGTATGAAGGCGTACCGCAAACTGTCCGCGGCGTAGGTTACAGCGCTTTGCCTGATAAAATAACAATTTTCAAAAAACCAATAGTTAATTCTTGTTTTAATTTTGAAGAGGTAAAAAACAAAGTTGCAGAAACCATTTGGCATGAATTGGCGCATCATTTTGGCTCTTCAGAGGAACGAGTAAGGAAGGCCCAATCTAAAAGGCGTCGCTAGGAATATTATTTATGTGTTAAAATAATAATTATGAAAGGACAAAAAATAATTGATTGGGCTGGTCAGTATATGCCGCTGGTAAAAGGATTGGCAGCGGCTTTAGCTAAGAGTCGTATATTAGCTATTAGCAGGCTGAAAAACATCTGTTTGTTTATATGTTTTAGCAGAAATAGATCAGCAGGCAGTTTTAAAAAATTAGAAAGCCTAGGTGTTAAGATAGATGTTTAATCTCAGCCCTAAAAAAGATATTTATTAAGTAGGCAGATTGATACTTAGTATATGAAATTACTTGTAACCGGCGGTGCTGGATTTATTGGTTCAAATTTTATTCGTTATCAGTTAGAAAATTATACTGATTCAGAAATAGTTAATTTTGATAAATTAACTTATGCTGGTAATTTAGATAATTTAGCGGCTGTGGCTAATAACAAGCGTTATCAATTTATTCAAGGTGATATAACTAGTGAAACGTCAGTAAGTAAAGTGTTAGAAAATAATAATATTGAAGCAATTGTTAATTTTGCAGCTGAAACCCATGTAGATAGAAGTATTCATTCGGGTAATCGTGAATTTGTTTTAACAAATACTTTAGGGGTTCAAATTTTATTGGATGCTATGCGACGGCATAGTGTCAAAATAATGGTGCAGGTTTCAACCGATGAAGTTTATGGTAGTTTAAATTTGGATTCAGATGAAACTTTTTCTGAGAGTACTCCTTTAGCGCCTAATATGCCTTATGCGGCAGCTAAAGCCGGTGGCGATATGTTGGCGAGGGCGGCTTTTAAAACTTACGGTACTGATGTCCGTGTTACTCATTGTTCTAATAATTATGGCCCTTATCAATTTCCCGAAAAGTTGATTCCTTTTTTCATTTTTAAAGCCATGCGTAATGAACCTCTACCTTTGTATGGTGATGGGAAAAATATTCGTGATTGGATTTATGTTTTGGATCATTGTGCCGCTTTAGATGCAGTATTGCGTAAAGGAAGTCCGGGAGAAGTTTATAATATTGGTGCACATAATGAGCGTTCAAATTTAGAAATAGCCAAGATAATTTTAAAAGAATTAGGTAAACCGGAATCATTAATTACATTTGTCGCTGACAGGCCGGGCCATGATCGTCGTTATGCCATAGATTCTTCTAAAATAGAAAGAGAATTGGACTGGCGGCCTTTATATAAATTTGAACAGGCAATTAAGAATACTATCAGATGGTATCAGGAAAATACGGAGTGGGTCGCTAAACTTGAAAAAAGGCGAATAGATATGAATGCACATTTATCATAAATTATGGACAAGTTCAAAAAATTCAAATTACCAGTATATACAGACGAAAGGTTCACCTTAATACCTTTGGAGGTTATAGAACATGTGCCTTTTGAGATTAAAAGAGTTTATGCTATTGTTGACGGCATAAAGCCATCCGGTTCACATTGTCATAAAATTGAACAAGAAGTTTTCTTTTGTGTTCGCGGTATGACAATAATGCAAATTGATGATGGTAAAGTATGTCAGGATATAGAATTGAAAGTAGGCGATGCGATATATGTAGGTAATTATGTATGGCATCATTTTGAAGTTTGGCAGGCAGGTACAGTAGTAATAGCAATATCTTCCACATCTTATAACCCTAAAAGGGAAGATTATATTACAGATTATAATGAATTTAAGCAAGCTATCAATCATTAATTTTGGAATAAAATAAATTATGCCTATTTTGTTGTTTGGTAATCGGGGTATGCTGGGAAATGATTTAGAAAGACAATTGAAAGCGTGGACAAATAAAGTAGTAGGAGTTGACAGAGAGGAGGTTGATATTACTAATAGCGTAGCGGTAAAAGAAATAATTGAGAAAATTAATCCTGATATTATAGTTAATGCCACTGGGTTTACTGATGTTGATGGCGCTGAATTAAATAGGGAAGTAGCATATAAATTAAATAGTGAGGCAATTGGATTTTTAGTTGACGGAGCTAGAGCAATTAGCTCTAAATTAGTTCATTTTTCAACGGAAATGGTTTTTGATGGAGAAAACCAGTCAGGTTATGACGAAACTGCTTTACCTCACCCAATTAATATTTATGGTCAATCAAAAGCAGCGGGAGAGAAATATGTGATAGAATACGAACATGGTTTTTTAATACGAACTTCGTGGTTATATGGTAAAACGCCGCAGCGCGGTAAACCCAGAGCTATGAATTTTATTGAGACTATTATTAAATTTTCACAGGAAAGAGCAGAAGTTAAAGTAGTAAATGATCAATATGGTAAACTTACTTATACTAAAGATTTAGCTGAAGCAGTTGTTAATTTGTTAAAGGGACATTATAATCCTGGAATTTATCATTTAGTGAACGAGGGAGTATGTTCATGGTATGAAATAGCCCAAGAAATTTGGCGAATTAAAAAATTAAAGACCCCACTTTTACCAATCGCTTCAACTGAGTATTGTTCAGCGGCTAATCGGCCTCGTTGGGGCATACTTATTAATAGAAAATTTTCACCTTTGCGTTTTTGGCAAAAAGCCTTGGTTGATTATATTGGCTTATAAATGTACAAAATTTATTAAATAGAATAAATAAGTTTAATGGTATATGGTATTGTTTCAATAATTGTTCTTTATTTGATTCATCATATAGTTAGTCTAAAATATGTATAAAATATAAGAGGTTTATTAAAAATTTTTTGTAAAGGCTGACAAATAAAAAACAATTTTTTTATAATAATTTAAATGAATTTAATTTTATGACAAATAAAGATGAGTTAAGTTCGGGTGGTTTAATGCCAAGAATAGATTTTAGAAAACTATTTGGCAAAGATCTATTGTGTTAGTTTATGATCATGAATGGTTTTGGATTTAAAAATATAATTTTATATTTCAAAACTGGTGATCAGATTAAAATTTATGCTAGAGTTAGACTGATAAAGGTGATAGAATAGTATTATGAAAGGAGTGATTTTAGCCGGTGGTCTAGGTACTCGTCTTAGGCCATTAACCAAAGTAACCAATAAGCATTTGTTGCCTATATACAACAAGCCCATGATTTATTATCCTTTAGAAACTTTGGTGCAAGCTGGTTTGAAAGAAATTTTAATCGTTTCTGGGCCAGAGCATGCCGGTCATTTTTTACATTTACTTGGGTCAGGCAAGGAGTGGGGAGTTAAACTTTCTTATGAACTTCAGGATGAGCCCGGGGGAATTGCCCAAGCCCTGGGATTAGCTGAAGATTTTGCAGATAATAAGCCGGTGGTGGCTATTTTAGGAGATAATATTTATGAGGATAATTTATCTGGTAGTATAAAAAATTTTGCAACGGAGCCAATAGGCGCTCATGTTTTCTTAAAAGAAGTAATTAATCCTTCTCGTTTTGGTGTAGCTTGTGTTAAGAGTGATAGAATAATTGAAATTATTGAAAAACCCCAAAAGTCGCCTTCTAATTGGGTAGTAACCGGCTGTTATCTTTATGACACTCAAGTTTTTTCAATAATAAAAAAATTAAAACCATCTTCTCGGGGTGAGTTGGAAATTACAGATGTTAATAATTATTATATTAAGGCCGGAACTATGAAATTTTCTAAACTTACTGGTTATTGGACGGACGCAGGTACTTTTGAATCATTGTTGAGGGCAAATCAGTTGGCTGCAAGAAAGAACGGGTTTCTGGTTGAAGATTAAGACGGTATATATCAGTTGTAGTTTGCACATAGAGTGTTTTATGGTCTGGGCTTAGCATTATTTTTACAACATCCTGCTCATAATTACTTAATAACCAGCGTTGGCGATTTCCTCTAGTATCAAGTTCAATTACCCAAACCTCATTAGCTCCGTAAAAAATAACGTATTGCTCTTCTGCATAACGCCAAGCCCCATTTAAGCTTGTGCCTAAACGCTCCACAAATTCCAAAGAATCCTTTTGAGGATCATAAAGCCATATTTCAAAATTATTAGTAATAGTAAGACTGTTTTCGTTTTGCCAATTTATAGCCGTAACATCTGGCAATCGCCGAATTGGTTTTTCTTCAATTAAAGGCGAATTTAATAAATAAAGAGTGTGCCTGTCAATATCAAATAAAGGTACCCAATCACCGCTATTATCAAGAAAATTTACATTAGATGATAATATTGACATTTCTGGCAGGGGCAAAGTTTTTAAGTTTGATAAATTTAAAAGCTTAAGATTGAGAGCTTCGCCGTTTCGGTTAAGGCCGAATACAATATTATGACGTATCCTAAAATCAACTAGTCTTTCACGCCAGATAATTCTATGGGAATTGTTTTTTAAGTTTATTTCATATAATTCAGTTGTTGTTGAGGCGTATAATAAGTTTTTTTCTTTGCTCCATTGAACAACATTAAAATTTAAACTACCGGGAGTTGGTAATTCTTCCCAAAGTCCATTTTCTAAATTATAAATTTTCCATAAATTTTTATCTTTAATTCGTTCCTGAATTAATATTTCTCTATTTAAAGGACTCCAAACAGCATTAATAATTTCCGATTCAGTTGTTCTGGTTAATAAGTTAGTTTGACTGCTTTTAAGATTTAACAACCAAAGTTCGGAGGCGCTGTTTGCTTTGGTTAAGTATAATAAGCTTTCTCCATTATTTGATAACCATGATTTTTGTAGCCCGTTTATTTCTAAGGGTTGCCCGGTATTCGGTTCTGGCCATAATATAACATCACCCGAAAAAACAACTTCAGATGGCAGAACTTTTATTTTTTTGGACCAAGTTTGAAAACCTTCCATGATAATATCTAAATTATATTCACCCGGCGAAAGAGAAAGAATCGTAGTTGGTGTACTATTTGAGAGTATTTGGCCGTTAAGTTTAATTTTAGCTCCTTTTGGTCTTGATTCAACTTGAATAGCCCCAGTTCTTTTAATTTCCCAGTCGTTTGTATCAAATCTGTATCCTTGTAAATAAAACAGTATTAAAAAACCAGCAATTATAAAAACTAATATAAAAGATAGGTATATCAGGCGTCTGGAGAATAATGTCATAAAAGTTTGTTTTTTATCAATTTATGATTTAAAATATATATATCTGCATTTTTAGTTTAGCATGGCTTTATTAATTGCTAAAGTCTTTAAGACTGAGATAGATAAATAATTAATATATCAATATGTCAGATTTTATTATTGAGGGCGGATATCAATTATCAGGTAAATTGCCGGTAGCCGGCGCTAAGAATTTGGCTTTAAAGGCTATTGCCGCTTCTTTGTTATCTAAAGATGATATGGATTTAGTTAATGTTCCGGAAATAGAAGATGTTAAAAGACAATTTGAAATATTGGAAAGATTAGGTGCTAGTGTGAACAAATTAGCAAAAGGTGTTTATAAAGTTAATACGAGCAAAGTTTCATCTGGCTTAATGCCGCGAGATTTAGTTAATAAATTACGGGCGTCAACGGTTTTAACCGGCCCTCTTTTAGCGAGATTTGGCGAGGTTGAATTATCTCATCCGGGAGGCTGTAAAATAGGACGACGCCCGATTGATTTATTTTTGAAAGGTTTTCAATCTTTAGGTGTTGAGGTAACAGAAACAAAGGATCTGACTTATAAATTACGCGCTAAAAAATTAAAAGGCGGAATAATAGTTTTTCCCAAAATTAGCGTAACAGGGACAGAAACTATGATGCTGGCTGGGGTATTGGCAGATGGGTTTACAAAATTAATTAACGCAGCTTTAGAGCCAGAAATAGTTGCTTTGGCTAATTATTTAAATAGTCAGGGTGCTAGAATAAGCGGGGCAGGGACACCAATTATAAATATAGAAGGAGTAAAAGAACTTGGAGCTGGAGAATTTATTATGATGCCTGACAGGATTGAGGCTGGTACTTTTATAATGTTGGCTTTAGCCACCAACAGTCAAATAACAGTTACTAATTGTCAGCCGGAGCATTTAGAAGTTCCTTTGAGTGTTTGGCGCGATATGGGAGCGGAGTTTGATATTAGCCAGAATGAAATACTTGTTAAACATTGGAAAAATTTGCGGGCAGTTGATATTAAAACGCATGAGTACCCCGGTTTTGTTACAGATATGCAATCTTCTATGACAGTTCTTTTAACTCAAGCTACTGGTCATAGTTTAGTTCACGAAACTATTTTTGAAGGTCGTCTGTTTTTTACTGATGTACTTAATCAAATGGGCGCGGACATTACTTTATGTGATCCACATAGAGTTATTATACAAGGGCCTAGGCAGCTTGAAGGTAGAACTATAGAAGCGCCGGACGCTAGAGCCGGTTTGGCTTTATTAACAGCCGCCTTAGCTGCGAAGGGTAAAAGTATTATAAAGAATGTTTATCCTATTGATCGAGGTTATGAATTTTTGGAAGAAAGATTAAAGAATATTGGCGCGAGTATTATGCGAGTTTAGTTTTGACCCAGTACTCATTTTATGATAAACTCATTTGAAGTTGAAAGTAATTTAATCAAGTAATGAATTCAATATTGTCATCAAATTCAGTAACAGAATCTCGTAAACAAAAACGAGCCACCCCCCTAAGTTTAGTGGTCATTTTTGTTATATTGTCTTTTGTTTTAGGTTACATAACAGCTCAACCAAGTTCAGTTCCATTAAAAGGGAGCGGACAAGTTTACAATACTCATAGTGAGCCGCCGCCTTATTTAACAAAAGATGTAGATTTCAAATTGTTTTGGCAGGTTTGGGATTATATACATCGTCATGCCTATAGTCGCCCTCTAACTGATACCAAGCTTTTTTATGGCTCTTTAGCGGGTATGGTTGCAGGACTTGAAGATCCATATTCTATTTTTATGAATCCTCAATTAGCTCAAGAGTTTAACAATGAATTAGAAGGAACTTTTGACGGTATTGGCGCTGAAATAGGACTTCGTAACAATAATTTAGTAATTATAGCCCCCTTGGCAGCTACACCAGCAGAAAGAGCAGGACTTAAATCAGGTGATCGCATAATTTTAATTGATGGCATTGATACTACTGGCATGGCAGTAGATTATGCTGTCACTTTGATTAGAGGTAAAAGAGGAACGCCCGTAGTTTTAACCATATTACCTAAAGGCTCAAACGAACCTAAGGAAATAAAGATTATTAGAGATAAAATTACCATTCAGACAGTAAGAAGTGAAATGAAAAAAACTACCAGTGGTCAAAATATAGCTTATATTAAAATAGTTCATTTTTCTCAAGATACGGACAAAAAATTTAATGCCTCTTGGCAAAATCTTAAAGCGCAAGGAGCCAGTGCTATTATTTTAGATTTAAGAAATAATCCAGGCGGTTTTCTGGATCAGGCCATTGCTGTAGCTAGTTATTGGATAGCCAATGGAGTTGTGGTAAAAGAAAAGTTACCTGAAAGAGATTATTATGATTATAAGAGTGTTGGTCCGGGTAATTTAGCCAATATACCCACAATTGTTTTGGTTAATGGTGGTTCAGCTTCAGCCTCAGAAATAGTTACTGGTGCATTGCAAGATTGGCAGTTGGCAACTATAGTCGGAGAAAAAACATTTGGTAAAGGGTCGGTTCAGGATTTACAAGAATTTCCCGATGGCAGCGCAGTTAAGCTTACAATAGCTAAATGGTTTACACCTAATGAACGTTCTATAGATATTGTTGGACTTACACCTGATATTGAAGTGGAGCTAACGCGTCAGGATATTGAAGAAGAAAAAGATCCTCAACTTGAGAGAGCTTTGGAAATATTAAACAAAAACAATTAATAGTCTTTTTTAAATCAGTTGATTATGAAGGTGATTTTTATTAAAGATGTGGCTGGAGTGGCGCGGATTGATGAAATTAAGACAGTAGCTGATGGTTTTGCTCTTAATTATCTTTTTCCTCGCAGGTTAGCCGTACCTGCAACACCTAATAAAACAAAAGACTTATTGCAAAAAAAAGTCTCTATACAAAAGAAAGAGGATTATTTAGTTAGTCAGGGTAAAATTAAGGCAGAGGCCTTAAATAACAAGCAAATAATTATTGTAAAACCAGCCTCTTCAGCCGGAACTTTATACGCCTCAATATCTCCTGAAATATTAAGCCAAGCTATAAAAGAACAATTAAAAATAGAGGTTTTACCCAAACAAATTTTTATACCTGCACATATTAAAACAGTTGGTCAACATCAGTTTACGATAAATTTTTCCAATGATATTAAAGCCACTGTTAATTTAATAATAAGGTCTAAATAAATATGCTCAAAACAAAATATATTTTTGTAACCGGTGGTGTTTGTTCTGGTTTGGGTAAGGGGACGGCTATGGCAGCCATAGGCGCTATTCTTAAAGCAGCAGGTTACAAGGTGACTGTTATGAAAATGGATCCTTATTTAAACATTGATCCAGGAACAATGTCGCCTTATCAGCATGGTGAAGTTTTTGTAACAGATGACGGCTATGAAGCTGATTTGGATTTAGGCCATTATGAAAGATTTATTGATGAACCGTTGTCTCGTCAGTCAAATATTACCACTGGTCAAGTTTATCAGCAGGTATTATCTGCCGAGAGACAAGGTAGTTATTTGGGACGTACAATTCAGGTAATTCCTCATATTACCACCGTAATTAAGGATCGTATTCGTGAAGCGGTTTCTAGGACATCGCCTGATTTTTTATTAATAGAAATTGGTGGTACAGTGGGAGATATAGAAGGTGAACCATATTTAGAAGCTGCACGGCAATGGCATCGTGAGGTAGGTACGGAAAATGTCATGTTTGCGTTAGTAACATTATTACCTTACTTGGAGACTTCAGGTGAACTTAAAACTAAACCAACTCAAATGGCAGTTAGAGAGTTACATCGAGTTGGTATTCAGCCGGATATAATTTTCTGCCGGGCTGACAAAAAAATACCCCAAGAATTATTGGAAAAAATTGCTCTCTTTGCTGATGTACCAATAAAAGCCGCCATTCCTTGTCCAACATTGAAATCTATTTATGAAGTTCCGTTAGATTTAGAGTCTAATGGCTTATCAGTGCTTATTTTTAGGCATTTTAATTTGAAAAAACAAAAACCAAATTTGTCTTCTTGGTATAATTTGGTTAAATCATTAAAAAGTGGCCGAAAAAAGGTAATAGTGGCTTTGGTAGGGAAATATACGGCCCATGGAGATGCTTATATAAGCGTTCATGAAGCTTTAAAGTCAGCAGCTGCTTTTTGTAGAGTAAGATTATCAATTATTGATATTGATTCGGAAAAACTGGAAAAAAAAGATAAACGTGAATGGTCTAAATTTAAAGAAGCAGATGGTATAGTGGTACCGGGGGGCTTTGGTGTCAGGGGTATTGAAGGTAAAATTATGGCCGCTCAATATTGTCGTGAACAGAATGTGCCTTATTTTGGTTTATGTTTAGGTATGCAAATAATGTCTATTGAATTCGGTCGTTTAATTTTAAAAAGCAAAGAAGTTAATTCAACTGAATTTCAAATTGATACTAAACATCCGGTAATTCATATTATGCAGGAACAACGTGTTAATTTAGCCGCCAAACATATGGGGGCCAGTATGCGTTTGGGGGCGTATGCTTGTGAATTGAAACCTGATTCTATAGCTTATCGGGCTTATACAACAAAGGATTCTTCAGCTGTACCTCTTGAACAAAGGTCCGGGCGGGTTATTATTTTTGAAAGACATCGCCATCGCTACGAATTTAACAACAAGTACCGTCAGCAATTTGAATCAGCCGGTTTTGTTTTTTCTGGCATTAATCCACAAAAGAATTTAGTAGAAATAGCTGAAATAAAAGGTCATCCTTTTATGCTTGGTACTCAATTTCATCCTGAGTTTCAATCTCGTCCTCTTAAGCCACACCCGTTATTTCGAGAGTTTATCAAGTCTTGTATTAATGGTTAATATTTCTATTACCCTTGTAAAATTACAAAAAGCCCTATTATTTAACGGGTTTTTTGTAATTAATATTACTTTTCTTGTGGTATCACTGTAACTACTTTAGCTAGTTTTAGCTTACCGGTGTAAGATCGGCGCCATTTTTTAAGAAATTGAACAGTGCCAGCCCGCGCAGCAAATAAGGTGTCATCACTACCTTTTTTTACACCTGGCCCGGGGAAAAATTTAGTACCCCGTTGACGAACAATTACCATCCCCGCTTTAGCTGGTTGCCCGGCAAATAATTTTACCCCAAGGCGTTTACTTTGAGAATCGCGGCCTAGACTGGTTGAGCCACCCGCTTTGGTATGAGCCATAATTTTAAGAGTAATAGTTAATTAAATCTGCGATTGATTATATAGTAGTATTCAAATCTAGTCAAGAATATAAATATTATGTAGAATTAATTAACTATGAATAAAAAATTTATCATATTTCTGATTTTAGTTTTCCTGGTTTTTTTAGGAACGTCGTGTAGTAGTGTTAATAATGATTTATTAAATAGTAATAATACAGAGCAAGATAATTTATTCACAGAAGAATTAGTTAGTAGTGAAGTTAATAAGAATACGGAAGAGTTTAATAATCAGGTTAATTTAAATACTATAGAAAGCACTCAATCTAAAAATATAGAAGTTTCATTTTCTAAAATTAAAGTTCTACCAGTACCGTTTACCACACAAGCCCCCTTTGCTAATTGGGGAATGCCTTATCAGGAAGCTTGTGAAGAGGCTAGTATTATTATGGTTATGGAATATTTAGCTGGTAGAAAGAATCTACAAATACCACCAGCAGAAGCTGAGGAACTTATTTTAGAACTTATTAAATGGCAAGAAGATAATGGTTATGGTGTGGATTTAACCGCCGCTGAAGTGGTTAAAGTATTAGCGGATAAATATGATAAAAATGCCGATGTGCTAGAATATTCTGCTGAGATAATTAGAAATGAAATAAATAATGGTCGGCCTGTTATCATTCCAACCGCCGGCCGTCAATTAGGTAATCCATATTTTAGACGACCTGGACCATTGTATCATATGTTGGTAGTTAAAGGATATGAAGGTTCAGAATTTATTGTTAATGATCCGGGCACCAAACGTGGTGAGAGTTATAGGTATACTGAAAAAGTATTAGCCGGGGCGGTTAGAGACTGGAATAACAGTGATGTTATGAATGGTCGGCGAATTATGATAGTATTAAAGAATGAACCATAATTAAAAAATGGAAAAAGAAAAGATGATTGCCAAAATTAAAGAGATTTTAGAAGAAGCTGAACCTTATGTTGTTGGGCATGGTGGCCATATATCTTTTGTTGATTATGAGGCCGATAGTGGTCGTGTTTACGTAAATTTACAAGGTGCTTGTGAGAATTGTTCTTTATCTGCTATTACTTTGAAATTCGGATTGGAAGAAGCATTAAAAAAAGATTTGCCGGATATCAAAGAGGTTATAGCGGTTTAAGAAAAAACTTATTTTATTCAATTAAGTTTACCTCTTCAATAGTTGGTTTATTTATTGTTTGATTGGTGGTTGTTATAGGTTGGAAATGATCTTTTATTTTATCTATACTAGACTCATCAAATCTTTTTTTATTTTCCCAATCATTTATTACTTTTTCGTATAAGGGTAAATTAACTTGATTTAAAGAGATCTGACTTTTAAGTATACTCACAACTTTTACTTGAGCAATAGTTTGGTAGAAATATTGATATAGAAAAAATATAGTTGATATAAACCCAAACAATAACAGCACTAGTGTTATATTTGGTAAAAATTTTAATAACTTAATATAATTTAATTTTTTAATTTTTATGATTGTCATGGTTTATAAAAAGAAGTAGCTAGAAGAATAGCCTGAAGAGCAGGTTTGGTTACTGTTTGGTTTATAGTTTGTTGTGCGGTTGAAATGGATAATCTTACGGTGTTGATATTTACATAAAAATCAAGTGCTTCTAAAGCGGCCAAATAACGTATAAAACCTTTAAGATCGCCACTAATTTGTAGTTGATATTGTAATTGGTTAGTTACTTTTTTAGGATCCGGAGCAGCTAATTTTTTATCTTCTATTACACCGCTAGTTGTAGCTAATTCTTCTAGGGAGGTTATAAATTCGAGCTCATTACCGCGAGTTAAGTAAACACGGCTAAGTGAAGGAATGATAGGTTTTATTTGTTCGTATTCATGTAATGTTTTTTTAAGTATTTTTCCTTTTTGATACATTTGTTCTAATTCTATACGTTGTTCATATATTTGATCAGATAATTGTTTTATTATTTTAATACTAGGGTAAGCTATAAGAGAAAATATAGCTATTGTAAAAAGTATCGTAAAAACAATAACAGAAAGTATTTTTTGTTTAGGCGTATGAATAAAACTAAAGCGCATATTTTAAATAATTCTAAAGACTAACCTTTTTGAAATTAATTTTACCTGAAAATTCAAAACTCACATTTTCACGGAGTAATAAATTAGTCAGCGGAGAAGACAGTTCCTCTAAATAAGGCAATTTTTCCAATGCTGATTTTAAGTTTAAAAAGTCTTCCCGTCGTAAGGCTTTACCGTGTAAATTAAATAAACGATTTTTTTGTTCTAAATTAAGATAGGTGACTTCAATATTTTCTGGTATAACTGAATTAATATCTATGATTATATTAGACCACTTTATAAAATCAGATTGGATTTTTTCCATTTCCATTAAAGTTTTATTTAGATTGGCAATTTCATGATCTATTACTGTATTTTTATTGTTTACCATGGCAGTTGTAGTAAGGACAGTTGCATAATTATCCTGTAACATTAGTCTGGCTATTAATAACAGGGAAGATATTGTAATAGTAAAAATAATCATTAACCACATGACGGTTCTAACATAAAAATAAGCTCGTTCGTACTTCAAGTATTCTTTTTGCTGTGGTGATAATAAATTTAAACTTATTCGCATCATAGACTGTAGTCACTTGAATTTAAAGATGTACGCAAAGCTAAACCCAAAGCAGTCGTGTAGGAAATAAGTTCATTGTTTTTCAGAGGAGGTGGACTGGGTTTAAGATTTAACCAAGGATCTCCTTTTTTAACAGGCAGTTCCAAGCTGGAACTTAAATGTTTATCAATTAATTTAAAATTTGAACCGCCACCACAAAGAAGTATTTCGCCTATTTTATTGCCCTCAGGAAAATGTTCTCTGTAAAATATTATTGACTCCCTGATGCGATTTATCAAATCATCTATGGTTTGATGCAATATTTCACCAATAGCCCCGTGACTTTTTTTAGGATCAAGACCGCAGATTATTTTAGCTTTTTCAGCTTGCTCTTCAGATAATTTAAGCGATCTGGCTATAGTTTCTGTAACCCTTCTACCAGAAATAGGTAATGAAACTGTAAATTGAATAGAGTTTAAATCAACAACAATTAAACTGGTGCGAGTTGCGCCCATGTCAATAATCATTGTGGCAGTATTTTTAGGATTGGAATTTGAATATGGCAAAAGACTTCTTGCTATAGGTACAGCTTCAACCTCAAGAGCTAAAGGCGTGAGCTTAGCGTTGTTAATAGCGGCGGTATAAGTATCAACAATATTTTTAGGGACAACCGCTAATAATACTGGTAATCTGGCATTATTCTTGGCTGGAGTATCAATTTTTTGCCAATCCCAATAAGTATCTTCTATGGGAATAGGTATATGGTGTTCAGCTTCCCATTTAACCGCGTTATGAATTTCTTTTTCTGGCATGGGAGGTATATCTATAACTTTAATAAAGGTTTTTGTTTCTGGTAAACAGGCTGTGACATAAGAAGTATTAAAAGAGCCAATTTGAGGTTTGGTTATAAGTTTGATTATGAATTGTGTTAGTCCATCAGAGTCTTTAATTTCTCCCTCCTCAAAGATAGTCGGAGGTAAATCCAGTTGTGATAAGGCTTGAAGTTCTAGCTTGCCCTTTATATTTCGCTTCAACTGTACCGCTTTTATTGAGCGGTCACTAATATCAAGACCTAAACTGATTTGTTGATTACTGAATAACATTAATATTGCTCTTCCCAGTGATTAACTTCTATAATAGGGCTTTCATTGCCGTTATATACAGGATCCAGAGGCGTGGATAATACATCTTGATTATAGGTAATTACACAGGTACCATTGTCGTTACCGCTAAAGGTGACATGCCAGCCAATTAAACCGCCAGTTAAATCAAATATTGGGTTTGTATCATTAAAATTAACTGAGATAGCCGCAGGAGTATACAATAAACCATTAGCTGTAAAATTACCGCTATTTAAATTTAGATAAATTCCACTTTTACTTATTAATCCAGAACCAGTTCCACCATTAACATTAATTAAAAAAGAATTACCCGATGATAAGTTAACAGTTATATTTCCACTAGCTGCCAAAATCCCGTTAATTGTTATATTTTTATTATTCCAATTGGCATTACCGGTTACAAAAGTGATGCCATTTAGAACTGTTCCTGAAGGCAGAGCTGAAAAGGCTGTGGAAGTATAAGTTTGATTGGCACGGTTTTTTAATGATGTAGGCGAAGGGGAATCAATATCAACTTGGGGTAGAGCGATTATAGATGTACCTTCACTTTGGGTGCTATTATTAAGAACCAGTGTAGATTGATTATTGACAATAATGTTATTACTGGCAGAAACTTGAGCATTGTTGACTGTTAAAGTTGATTTACTGGTAACTTTTACCAGTTGGTTGGCGTGAATTTTGCCGCCGTTGATAGTACAATTTCGTTCTATTGTCAGATTACCGTTTTGTTGGGCGCCTTGGCCACCAGCATAAAATGATTGTGACCAATTAAGACCAGTGCCAGTAGCTCGGGCTAAGCGTGTTTTGATAACTCTTTGTGATTGTTCATTACCTATGCTAAAATAACCAGTGACTGTAATATCAACTAGTCCACTAGCTATACTTGTGGCTGATATAGAATATGAACCATTGTTATCAAAAACATTATTACGACTATAAATTTCATTGTTTAGTGTGCCTGATAAAAAACCTAATCTCCAGGTAGGATTATTTTTTAATAAATAAATAGCTTCATTAACCCCTGACTCGGCAATATAATAAGCCTTGGTAGCAGAGTTTTCGCTTTTAGCTATACGACTTTCACTAAATGACTGTTCTACCAAATATCCTGATATGAAAAGCAGAGCAGTTATTACTACAGAAACCGCAATAACAATAAAACCCTTAGGATTTTTAGTTGATGTTGCGTGGAGAAACATCGGTAATAATAATTAAGTTTTGATCATTTTTTGTAAATTGTAGGCTTATAGTAATTATAGCACCGCCGGTGAATGTTAGCGAGTTTATGTACTCGCCTATAAGTTTGGTTTCAATCAATTGAATTTGAGGAGGTAAACCATTTTCATCTAATTCATTATAGCGGACATGAGTGGAGGGATCGGTAGGAAAATAATAATATGAAACTTCTCGCCAAAGGTTATTATTGGTAACATAGTATCTTATGTATTGGATAGGGTTTTGATTAATTATATCATGACCATCTTCAAATTTGATTTCATTAGCAGGTAATGTTGTGACAATAGCTGTAGCTTGTCTTAATTCGCGTGTCATGCGATCGAGTATTGCGCGTTGGTTTTGTGTGATTTCTGCCCGATTAGCAATAGGTCGCTCGGTTTTTTGTGAAAGAATGAATACAGAATATGTAGCTAATAACAATAATAAAGTAATGAGAATACCAATTAATACTTCAAATAGTGAAAAACCACGGCTAAATTTCATTTTCTGGCTTTTAAACTAGTTAAAGTAATATAGCTGTCATCATTACTGCCACTTCTTGGCCAATAAACAATAACTTGAATTTTTTTAAGACCAGTATCCGTTTGGCTAGTAGAAAGGTTGTTGTCTACTAGAGTAATGATTGAAGATCTTTCAAAAATGTAAAGAGGATTATTTGGGTCTGTAGTTACATGGGCCCTGATTTCAAAGTTGCCGGGCGTCAGCTGATCATAAGGCAGGACTATTAGTTGTTCCATTTTTGCACGGGCCAGAGCCGAAGCTAGACTAGTCATTTCAGCTTGTTTATTTATTCTTAAGACAAAAGGAAAAATGCTTAAGATAGCAATAAGTCCCACTGCTAATATACTGGTAGCTATTAATGCTTCAATTACACTAAAACCTTTTGATTTATTATTGAAAAATTTTAACATAACCTGAGGTTTTAATTTCCAAAGACGCTGTATTATTGGCAATATTTTTGAGTATAATAATGCCGGTTTCGCTACCTTGAATAGCGCCAATATTATTAAAAATTATTTCGTTATTTGTAAATCCCCCAGTATCCTGCCAACTAACTTTTGGATTTAGGATATGTTCTTTTATTATTGTATCACTTTCTGAACGGGAAATTAGTTGATATTTATGGGGAGCGGTGTTAATAATTTTTATCAGATGAGGAAATTGTTTGCTAATACTTAATTGTTGGGCTAGTCTTAAATCATTTAGTAATGAGCGAGCTTCACGTTGAAGTAATGAATTTTGTTGAGATGTACGAATAGCCGGAAGTGAAGAAATAATGATTAAGCTAATAATTGCAATCACAACTAATGATTCAAAAACAGTAAAACCGGCTCGAGACATATCTTTTGAATTTAAATATTTTGGGTAAGTGAATATATAGGTAAAATTATGGATACAGCCAAGCCTCCCACGCCCGCTCCCAAAATTAATATTAAAATTGGTTCAAGTATAGTTGTAAGATTAGACATAGTTCTATCTACATCTTCTTCATAAAAATTTGCCAGTTCATCTAAGATGGTATCTATAGTACCTGTTTCTTCACCTACAGAAATCATTTGTACCACCAAGGGAGGAAAAAGTTTAGGATATTCACCCAAAATAGCCGCTATTTGTATACCCTTTTTTACTTTTTCCGCAGCCTCTTCTACTACTTGACGATAATGAGAGTTACTTAAAGTACTGGCAGTAATTTGGAAAGATTGGACAACAGGAATATCTGTTTTAATTAATGAGGAAAAAGTTCTAGCATATTTTGCTAAATTTATTTTGCGCAGTATCGGAGCAATAATAGGCATTTTTAATAAAAAACCATGCCAAATAAAACTTCCTTTTTTAGTATGAATTATTCGCCAGAATATTATTGCCAATACAATAAAGGCTACAGCAAGTATAGGTCCGTGAGCTATCATAAAATCACTTGTACTCATTAGTATTCTGGTAGGCAGAGGTAGAGTAGCATTAACCTCTTCAAATATACCAGTGATTTTTGGTATGACTAATACCATCATAGCAATACCTATGCCAATCATAGCTGTAATAACTACAACAGGGTAAGTAAGAGCACCTCTTACTTTTGCTATTAAGGCGTGACTTTTTCTTAGTTGGGTTGTAAGTTGAAGCAAGACTTCTTCTAATTTACCGCTTTTCTCACCAGCTCTAATCATATTTATAAATACTTCAGGAAATACTTTGGGATAATTAGCCATAGAATCAGCCAAGGTATTGCCCTTATCTACTCTTGCGTGAAGATCCATTAGAATATCCCGAAAACTTTTATTATTAGTTTGCTGGGCTAGAGTTTTAAGAGCCAAAGAAACAGATAAACCTGCTTTTACCATCACTTGCAGGTTTTGGGTAAAGAAAACTTTTTCTACTGTTTTTACACGATTAAATAAAGGCCAACTAAATTTAGTCTTGTTTTTTTTCTTTTGCCCAATAATTTCAGCACTAGTGAGTAACAATCCCTTGTTTCTTAAATATTCAGCTAGTTCATGTTCTGAATTTATTTCTAATTCTCCATTTTCTAGTTCTCCATTTTTGTTACGCGCTGTGTATTTGTATTTCATAAAATTAATCTTTAGTTACCCTCAATACTTCTTCAATAGTAGTGATGCCGTTTTTAGCTTTCAAAAAGCCATCTTCAAGTAAACTTAACATACCTTGTGCTAAGGCAGCTTTTTTTAATTGAGGAGAAGTAGCTCTATTTAAAATTAGTTCTTGCACAGCTGGTGTAATCTCAAATAATTCATAAATACCTATTCTACCCTTGTAACCTTCTTGGTTACATTGTTTACATCCCTTTCCCCTAAAAAACAGCAGATTTTCCATGTTTTGATTTTCTGTTATAGCACCCTCTTTTATAAAGGTTTTAAGTAGCGCCGGGAGATCAAGTTGTTTAGCAAGATCATCTACATTTTTGGAAGATAATTGATAAGAGGTGATACAATTTTGACATATTTTTCTGACAAGTCTTTGGGCAATTATTAAGTTAGTGGTTGAAGCCACCAAAAAAGGCGCAATGCCCATATCTAGTAAACGAGGCAGGGTACCAACTGCGTCATTAGTATGTAGAGTGGATAGTACTAAATGCCCTGTCATGGCGGCGTGTATAGCAATTTCAGCTGTTTCTAGATCACGAATTTCGCCAACCATTATAATATCGGGGTCTTGTCTTAATAAAGCTCTAAGGCCGCTGGCAAAGGAAAAACCAATACGTGGATTAACTTGACTTTGATTGATGCGAGGCATGCGGTATTCTATAGGATCCTCAATAGTGGAAATATTTACATCAGTTGTGTTTAGAACATTCATAATTGAGTATAAGGTAGTAGTTTTACCTGAGCCGGTAGGACCGGTGACCAAAATCATACCATGAGGCTTTTCAATATTTCTTTTCAATATTTCAAATGGTTTTTTTTGCAAGCCTAGTTGTTCGAGTGTTAATACTTGACCTGATTCCTGTAATAACCTCATAACTATTTTTTCACCATCAAATACAGGTATGATAGAAACACGAAAACTAAACTCATATTCTTTATTTTTTATTTTAAAGCGTCCGTCTTGGGGTAAACGATGTTCGTCAAGTTTAAGATTAGATAGAATTTTAATTCTAGCTGTTAAACCGGGTTGAATATTTTTCGGTAAAGTCATAACATCTTTTAAAATACCATCCACCCGATAACGTACCAATACTTGTGTTTCAGTTGGTTCAATATGAATATCAGAAGCACGCTCGAAAATAGCGTATTCGAGCAAAGTGTCTACTATCCTTACTACAGGTAAGTCTTCAGCTAATTCCTGTAAATTTCCTTCTTTAATATCATCTTTTTTTTCTTCAACGCCAGTCAGTTTGGCAAATTCAGCACGCAAGCTTTGATGATATTGTTTTAAAGCTTCACGAAATGATGAGGGTGACGTTAAATAAATTTGTAATTTTGTTTGCAAGCTTCTTTCCAAAAATTCAAAAGTTTGTAAATCATCAGGGTCGGTAGTAGCTATTTTAATTCCGGTTTCATCACGGTCAAAGGCAATAACTCCATGAGCCTCAGCAATAGGTTCCGGGATTGATAAAAGAATATCTTTTCTAATAGTTTGGTTTTTTAGATCAATATAGGGAATATGAAGATGCCTAGCCGCCATTTCATATAAAATTTCCTCAGTAACAACACGTTTTTTTATCAAATATTCTTCCAAACCAATATTGTCAGCCTTAATTTTTTCCTTGATTTCTTTTAATTCAGACGCAGTTAAGGTTTTGTTGGCTAATAAGGCTTGTGTTAAGTAATCCTGGCTCAACATATTGATTGTTTTTGTTTATTTATTTAAATGTATTCCATTTATTTAATTGGGAAATATGTAATTATTATACTAAACTTTATGATATATCGCAACTGATAATAAACAAGCATTGCCAAAATGAGGTTTTAAATACTAAACTAACCACAGGTATATTTACTATGATTTGGCGATCATTTTTATTTTGGCAGAGGGAAAACTGGCGGGCATTTTGGCGTCGTCCAGCTGTTTTAGTGCCAGCTATTTTAGCATTTTTATCCCTTATTTTTTTATGGTATTTATCAATTAAATTATTATCTTTAGAAACTGTTATTTTACGTTATTCTATTTATGTAGGGGCAAATTGGCTGGTATCTGGTTTTTGGTTTATAATCATGCCTTCAATAGCCACAATCATGGTTCTTATAGATTTAGTATTAGCATATTTTGTTAGTCGTACCAGTTTAGCGCTTGTTTATCTTTGGTTATGGACAGCTGTATTTATAGTGGTCTCCGCCATATGGTTGTGTTGGTTATTAATACGCATTAATATTTAAATTTTATATATGATTCTACCGGTATTACAAATACTTATTCTTACCACAGTATCTTTTTTACTAGCTTTATTGGCTACGCCTGGACTTACTTATTTTTTATATAAATATCATTTAGGCAAACAAATTCGTGATTCAGTCAGTGCGCCTATTATGTCTTCTTTACACGCAGGCAAAAGCGGCACGCCGACTATGGGCGGTATTTTAGTTTGGTTTACCACTCTAGTTGTAGCCTTAACTTTTTTTTATTTAGATAAGTTAAATATTATACATTTCAATTTTTTAACCAGAAGTGAAACACTGTTACCCTTAGGCGCTTTAGTCGCTTCGGCTTTGGTGGGGTTGGTAGATGATTGGTTTAATATTAAACGTTACGGACCTAATGGCGGAGGATTAACCATGAAACATAAATTATTTATATACACTGCTATTGCCATGGTTGGTGCTTGGTGGTTTTATTACAAATTAGGCTGGACATCAATTCATGTACCTTTTTGGGGACTATTTGATATTGGCTGGTGGTATATTCCTATTTTTATTTTTATAATCGTGGCCACTTCTCATTCAGTTAATTTAATTGACGGCCTTGATGGTTTAGCTGGCGGAACTTTGTTAACATCTTTTGCCGCCTTTGGGGCAATTGCTTTTTTACAAGGTAAATATGATTTAGCCACTTTTTGTGGTGTTATTGTAGGAGCTTTGTTGGCTTTTTTGTGGTTTAATATAAATCCGGCCAGATTTTTCATGGGTGATACCGGAGCTATGTCTTTAGGTGTGACGCTGGGCATTGTTGCTATGTTAACTAATAGTGTTTTATTATTGCCAATCATTGGTTTGTTGTTTGTTTTGGAATCTTTGTCAGTTATTATACAAGTGCTTTCTAAAAAAATTAGAGGTAAGAAAGTTTTCTTGTCAGCACCATTACACCATCATTTAGAAGCTATTGGTTGGCCTGAGCCTAAAATAGTAATGAGGTTTTGGGTAATCTCTGCAGTTACCGCTGTTATCGGTTTAATTTTAGCTTTAGTTGATAAGGGAATTTGATTTTTATGAAATATTCAGATTTTATAGGTCTTAGGGTTTTGGTTTTTGGTTTAGGTTTGCATGGTGGTGGTGTGGCAGTTACCAACTGGCTAATTAAGCATGGCGCTAAGGTTACTGTCACAGATATTAAAACAGAACAGGAATTAGCTGTGAGTTTAGCTAAATTAAAAAGTCGATCAATAAAATTAGTTTTAGGCAGGCATCCTTTAAGCTTGCTTAAAGATTGTGATATGATAATTCAAAATCCGGGTGTGCCGACAGATCATGATTTATTGAAAGTTGCTAGAAAAGAGGGAATTTTGATTGAAAACGAAGCTAGTCTTTTTTTAAAACTTTGTCCTACAAAAAATATAGCAGCAGTGACTGGTACCAGAGGAAAATCGACTACAGTTTCTTTGTTGGGTGCTGTGTTAAAAAAAATAAATCCAAAAACTGTGGTGGCTGGTAATATTCGCGATAATTTGTTATTTGATGTGTTAGATAGTTTGAAAAATGATTCTTTTGTTGTCTTGGAATTATCCAGCTGGCAATTAGAAGTGGTTGGTGTGCATAAACTTAAAATTCCTTATGCAGTTATTACCAATGTTTTACCAGATCATTTGGATAGATATAAAAGTTTTACTGATTATATTCAGGCTAAAACCATGATATTTACTGGCCAGGAGGCAGATGATAGCTTGATTTTAAATTGGGATAATCTTAATACTCGAAAAATGGTAAAGCAAGCCAAAGCCAAAGTTTATTGGTTTTCTGTAAAAAAACAAGTCAGTCAAGGATGCTATATAAAGGATAAAAAAGTTTATTTTACAGCAGGTAAAATAAATGAAATTTTATTTAGAATTAGCGATATATCCTTACCCGGCAAACATAATTTGTCAAATGTATTAGCAGCTGTTGTTACGGCAAGATTATTGGGTGTCACAGCAGATAAAATTAAAACAGCAGTTAAAGAGTTTAAGGGATTACATGATAGACTTGAGTATATTAAAACTATAAATAAAGTATTTTACTATAATGACACTACTTCTACTTCACCTGACGCCACTAAGGCCGCACTGAATACTTTTAAGAAACATAAAATAATATTAATAGCCGGGGGTACAGATAAAAAATTGTCTTATAGAGATTTGGCTAAACATATTAAAAAAAGAGTCAAAGTGTTAATTTTATTGCCCGGCACAGCTACAGTTAAGCTGCAAAAGGAGTTGATTGGTTATAAAAAAATAATACTTGCAACCACTATGACACAGGCTGTAAATTGGGCTAAAAAAGTAGCAGCAGCAGGCGATGTTGTATTATTATCACCAGGCTCTGCCAGTTTTGGTCTTTTTAAACACGAGTTTGATAGAGGTGAAGCTTTTAAAAAAGCAGTATTAGCTTTGAATTAAAAGATGGGAGTATTTAAAAGATTAACTTCGCCTAATAATTATCGTACCGCTAAACCCGATTATGCTTTTGTAGTTTTGACATTTGTTTTGGTATTGTTAGGTTTGTTATTTCTTTCTTCAGCCTCATCGGTAGTTGGTTTTCAAAAGTTTGGTGATAGTTATTATTTTGTTAAGCACCAAACTTTGTTTGGTGTATTGCCGGGCTTAGTAGTGATGTTTGTATTTAGTATTTGGCCCTATCAGAAACTTAAAAAATTAGCCTTACCAGCTTTATTTTTTTGTATTTTATCTTTAGTAGCGGTTTTTTTACCCCATTTAGGTGTTAGTTCTGGGGGTGCTAAACGCTGGTTGGATTTTGGCCCATTTGTTATCCAACCCAGTGAATTTGTTAAATTACTTTTCTTGATTTATTTGGCCGCTTGGTTGGAAAATAAGGGTATAAGTGGTGTAAGAAGTTTTAGAGCTGGTTTAATTCCTTTTACCATTACTTTGGCCATTATTGCCAGTTTAATTGTTATACAGCCAGATGTTGGCACAACCACCGTGATTATTGTAAGTTCGGTGGTATCTTTTTTTGTGGCTGGAGCGCGTTTTATTCATATTTCAGGTTTGGCTTTTTTAGGTGCGTCTGTATTATGGCTACTTGTTAAAATTGCTCCCTATCGCGCCGCACGTTTAACAGTTTTTTTACACCCTGAACTTGACCCACAAGGAATTGGTTATCATATAAATCAGGCTTTATTGGCGATTGGTTCTGGAGGTTGGTTTGGTTTAGGATTAGGTTACTCCCGACAAAAACATTTGTATTTACCGGAAATAACAGGAGATTCTATTTTTGCCATTATTGCCGAGGAAATTGGTTTTGTGTTTACGGCTATTTTTTTATTAATCATTGCTGCTTGGTTTGCCAGGGCTTTTCAAATCATTCGTCAGGTCCCTGATATGTTTGGTAAAATTTTAGGAGCAGGTATTATTGGTTGGTTGGGTTGGCAAATGTGTATTAATATTGCTTCTATGCTGGTAATTATACCCTTAACTGGCGTGCCTCTACCCTTTGTTTCTGCTGGTGGAAGTGCTCTAACAACAGTTTTAGCAGCTACTGGAATTTTAATTAGCATGTCTAGGCAAGTTAAAACATCTTAAAATTTATGAAGATCATTTGTGTTGGCGGCGGGACTTTAGGATCAGTAACACCATTACTGGCAGTGGTTAAGGAAATACAAGTTAAAGAAAAAGAAATTCAATTTGAGTGGTGGGGTACTGAACATGGCCCAGAAAAAAAAATAATAGAAGATTATGGTTTGGTTTATAAACCAATTATGGCCGGTAAATTTCGGCGTTATTGGAGCTGGCAAAACTTAATAGACATTGTTTGGATATTTGGTGGGTGGTTACAAGCTATATGGCGATTAGGTCATAATAAACCGCAAGCAGTTTTAACAGCTGGTTCTTATGTGGCTGTACCGGTGGCTTGGGCAGCTTATTTTTATGGTGTGCCGGTTTTTCTTCATCAACAGGATGTGGTGCCCAGCTTAGCTAATCGTTTAATAATCCCCATTGCTAAGAAGATCACCGTTTCTTTACCAGTTTCAGTGGAAGATTTTCCAGCCGCTAAAACAATTTTAACGGGCAATCCAGTTAGACAAGAATTTGAGAACCATTTGACTCCGGAAATGGCTAAGAAAAAATTAAATCTTAACCCCCTTAAACCAGTGGTACTTATTATTGGCGGTAGTACTGGTGCCCAACAATTAAATGAACTAATAATACAGTCTAAAGAAAAACTTTTAGAACTGGCGCAAATAATTCATTTGACTGGTGGTAAAATAAAAACAGAACCAAGTGAAGGTTATATACCATTAGCATTCACTACAAACAGTCAACTTTTTTTATCAGCCGCTGATTTGGTAATTACCAGAGCTGGTATGGGAACTTTGTCAGAATTATCGGTTTTAGGTAAACCCGCTTTAGTCATTCCTTTACCCAATAGTCATCAGGAAAAAAACGCTATTTATTTTGCCGAGCAAAAAGCTGTTAAATTTTTATTGGCTCAAGGATTGACGTCAGAAATATTAATTGCTAACGTAAGCGAGTTGCTAAATAATAAAAGTTTATTGAATAATTTGAGTCAGAATATTAAAAAAATAATACCTACAGGGGCGGCAGGTAAAATAGCAAGCTTAGTGTTTGAGGAACTAAATAAGATTAAATAATAATTATGAATTTAGAGCAGGCTAAAAAAATATATTTTATTGGCATCAAAGGTGTGGGCATGACTGCCCTGGCTCAACTTTTAAAAAGCCGTGGTTGGGAGGTGTGTGGTAGCGATACAGATGAGAAATTTTTTACAGATCAGGTTTTAAACCAATCAGGTATTAATTTTTGGGAAGAGTTTAATGCCCAACATTTGGAACAGCCTATTGATTTAGTTATTCGCTCTAGTGCTTACGGTAATGATCATTTGGAAGTAAAAGCGGCCTTAGCTAAAAAGATTCCTGTACTTGATTATGCTCAAGCCTTAGGAGAATTAACTCGTCAATATAAATCTATTGCAGTTTGTGGTTCTCATGGTAAAACTACCATTTCGGCCCTGCTGGCTCATGTTTTAAAAGATGCTAATTTATCCCCCTCGGCTGTTATTGGTTCAGCAGTTCCGCAGTTTAGTGGCAACGCTTTATTAGGTAGTGGCGAGTTGTTTGTGTTTGAAGCTGATGAATATCAAAATAAATTTAAATATTTTACGCCCCAGATAGCGGTTTTAACCAGTATAGAATGGGATCACCCTGATTTTTTTCCTACGCCTGAAAATTATTTTGCCACCTTTGTAGATTTTTTGAAAAAAATACCCCCAACTGGATTTGTGGTGGCTTGTTATGATACAGACAATGTTAAAAAAGCAGTTGCTGAGGCTGGTTTACAACCCGAACAAATCATCAGTTATGGTTTAACTAATGGTCATTTTCAAATGGTCAGAATGTGGTTAGATGAGGGCAGGTGGCATTTTTCTGTTATGGAAAGGGAGGAGTATTTAGGTGAGTTTTGGCTTAAGTTAATAGGTTCTCATAATGTAGCTAATGCTTTGGCTGTAATTGCTGTAGCTAGACGTTTAGGAGTTGATTTGGAAGTAATTAGAACAAGTTTAGCTTCTTTTGAAGGTACAGCAAGGCGTTTTGAAATGAAGGGTAGATTAATTAATGGTGTAACTTTGATTGATGATTATGGTCATCACCCGGCAGAAATTAAAGCCACACTGAAGGCCGCACGGGCTTTTTATCCTTATAAAAATATTAGAGTCGTGTTTCAGCCACATACTTTTAGCCGTACTCAAGCTTTATTAAGTGATTTTGGTCAATGTTTTGGGGAAGCTGATGAGGTGATAATTATTGATACCTATTCTTCAGCCCGTGAAAAAACAGGTGAAATAACATCAGCTAAGTTAGTAGACGAGGTGATAAAGTATCATACCAAAACTATTTACAAGCCAACTATTACTGAAGCGGTTGATTATTTAGCCAAAACCGCTAATCGCAGTGATTTAGTGATTACCATGGGGGCTGGTAATGTTTGGCAGGTAGGAGATAAATTAATTTCCCAATTTGGTTTGATGACAGGTAGTGAGTTTTAATGGTTAGTGACTTTTAATTAATAATTAATAAGTGTAAGTAACATTTTTTAAATTTTACTCATTTTACTTTTTGTCTACCTAGACAAAAAGTAAAATGTTTTTATATAAAAAAGCGGCTAGATTAAGGAAGAAATCTAACCGCAAAATTAAATTAAATAGATATTCTAATTGTGCCGTGGCCAATATTGTCCTCGCTTATCCAGAAATCTTTACTCCAATGAGGATTTCTGGATTTTCCAGAGATTAAATCGACGTGAATTATCACATGAATCAAGCATATGGTGCGATAAGCGCCATAGACTCTGTCCCAGCGTCTGTCCCACTTTTTTTCAGACAGACTATATATGAGATTAGTAAACCTCATATATAAACCCTCGCCGGCAGCAAAATTACCTATCTTTATACCATTGATGCTTACTGATTTAATCGTTCCTTGTTCAATGTTCTTAATATCTAAAAACATTGATGTACCTTTTTTTGTATCTTGAGCAGGCACCAACAAGTACCTGACCCCTTCAAGTTCATTTGTTGGTGGTTCAGTAGCCACTGGAATTATTTGGTAGTTAGTAGCACAGCCAACCAACAACAAAAAGGTTACGAATATTAAGATCTTCATTTTTTTAACTCCTATGTTTGTTTTTTGTATATTTATCTCCCAGAAGCGCGAGCAGTTCACGAGCCTAGGAGAGAGCCCAACTTTTTATAATTTTTTGATGAAGTTAGGCTTGGCTGATTAGAGCGCTAGGAAGGAGAAACGAACGAAGAAATTTATTGTGATGGGATTAAAGAAAATTATTGTGGTAAATATTAATATACTAAGGTATATTAATTTTGAGACGTACCTTGGCAGCCCAAATTCCGTAGTAATCCAACTTACAATTTCTTTCCTAGTATATACTAGTATTATTAATATCCATAAGTATATACAGATTAGTAACAATACGGATAAAATTGTGAAGAACAATGGGGTGCTCCCATCAGGTGTCGGATTAAACCCTATTATGCCTGTAAGTACCACCAACACGACGGTAATTATTAGTAGCACTCCTATCCAGAAATAATAATCTGGTTTTTTTTCAAGCGAATTCATTGTTTGTTTCCTTTTTTTGTTTATAATTTGTTTTTACTGATCGGGAGGAGATCATGGCACAACTTTGTCCGAAGACCATTGTATCCGCGATTATGTATGTCGCCAGTAACTAGTGTGAACCAGTTAGAAGCGATTACTTAATCGTTTGTCTCCCTCCTAGTCAGTAAATACAAATGTTTGTAAATGTGCTAACAGAAAAAGTGCTTATCCAGATACCAATTTTTGCTTCACATCCATTACTGTTTATTCAACTACAGCTGGAATTTATGTGCTTTAGTCTGATACCTAGATAAATACTCTTGGTAGGAATTACCAGCAAGCACTAACCGGCAGATCACACTATGATTGATTTTTAAATAACATATAAATATAGCGCAAGTTGAAGATTTTGTCAAGGCTTGTGGAAAATTTTAGCTTAATAAATATAAGATTTTTAGCTTAAAGAGGGTAAAAATTAAGGCAAAAAACAGAATATATAATCATTGTTTCATAGATTTTGGTTTGCTAAATAAGGCTTTTTATTTTAGTCTTAAGATATCTATGGCAGTAACCATAGGACAATTAAAGGAAAATTTAGGAAAAGAAGTTAAAAGCAGGGTTCTACTGGCGCCTTATACTAATTTTAAAATTGGCGGGCCGGCTAAATTTTTCTTTGAGGCACGCTCAAGCGCTGATTTAATTAAAGCCGCACAAGTAGCTAATGAATTTAAAATCCCATTTTTGGTTTTAGGCGGTGGATCCAATGTTTTAGTTTCAGATAAGGGTTTTAATGGTTTGGTAGTATTGGCAAGAAATAATAATTGGCAAATAGAAGGTACTAAAGTTACAGCTGAAGCCGGAGTTAATTTAGGATTTTTAGTACAGAAGACTGTTAGTTTCAGCCTGTCTGGTTTTGAACCGCTGGTAGCAGTTCCTGGAACTGTGGGCGGGGCGATTTATGGCAACGCCGGTGTGCCGCAGGTAGAACGTGGTTTTATTGGAGATTGGGTAGAAAATGTTACAGTTTGCCGTGAAGATAAATTGGTATTGTTAAACAAAGAGGAATGTGAGTTTACTTACCGGAATTCAATTTTTAAAAAAAATAATGATATTATCTTGAGTGCTTTGTTTAATTTAAATAAAGGTAGTTTTGAGACAAGTCAAGAATTAGTAAAAAAATTCATTGCCGCGCGACGGGGTCAGCCGTATCACAAACCATCATCGGGTTGTATTTTTATGAATGTACCTATTGTAGATATTGAAGAAGTTAGACATAAATTTAAAGGAGAGGAAAAAATAGAAGACTTTATTAAAAAAGGTCAGTTGCCAGCAAGTTGGCTTATAGATAAAGCTGGCCTAAAAAACAAAACTATTGGGGGTATTCAGGTGTCGGAGGATCATGCTAATTATTTAATAAATATTGGCGGTGGTAAGGCCGAGCAGGTAGTGCAGATGATTTCATACATTAAACAACAAGTGCGTGATCAATTTGGTATTCAATTGCAGGAAGAAGTTAGATATATAGGTTTTTAATAGTTTTATTAATATGTAAGCCCAGCGGGTTGCGGCTTGCTGGCCATTGTTCTATATTTTATAAGCATTATTCTTAACCAATAAAAACCAATGGACATAATAATTAGTTGTAAGAATTTTGATCTTACACCATCTTTACGCGCTTATGTTGAGGAAAAAATAGGTAAAATGGCAAATTATTGGGACAGGATTATAAGAGCTAAGGTAGATATGGAGGTGGATAAAAATAAGCGGGGTGGTTTAATGCATCGAGCAACCGTAACTTTAGAAGTTCCCGGACCAGATATTAGGGTAGCGGAAGAGTCTAGTGAAATGCACGCCGCCATTGATTTGCTTATACCGGTATTGGAAAGGCAAATTAAAAAAACTAAAGCCAGACAAGAAAAAAATGATTGGCGGCAAATAAGACGAGCTAAGGAAAAGTTTATGGCTTGGTATGACAGCCTACGCGGTAAAAATAAATAAATGAACAGGTTTATAAAATTTTGGAAGTTAGGCAATCCGCAATTTAATACGACTGATTTTGGCATTAGTCGGGATGGAGAACTTGTTTTACGTGAAGGTAATTATCAATATAATCTATATGATCTGGCGTGTAAATTTGGTACACCATTAGAGATAGCTTTTCCTTATATTGTGGAGCGGCGTTTGAGGGAGACGATTGATATTTTTAATAGAACAATAAAATCTTTCCGTTATCGGGGAAAGTTTTTTTATCATTATCCCATGAAAGCCAGTCAGAATAAGGAATTCATTCTGCCAATACTTTCTGAGGGCGGAAATTTAGAAGTCACCAGCTCTAATGAACTTTGGCTGGTTAAACGTATGTGGGAGCAAGAGCAGTTTTCTAGTCGAATCCGCGTTATTTGTAATGGCCCCAAGACTAATCAGTATTTATCACTTATAACCGAATTAAGGGAAAAAGGTTTAAATATTACACCGATTATTGAGGATAAATTTGAACTAGCAGCGCTTTCAACTTTTCGGGGAGATATTGGCATTAGATTGGATACCCAAGTTAAAGTTCGTGGTCATTGGGATAATAAATTCAACCGTTTTGGTTTAACAGCTGAGGAAATTTTATCATTTGGCCGGATTCGTAATCTCAAACTTCTTCATTATCATACTTCTAAGCAGTTAGAATATGTGGAGGATATTGTAAGACCGTTAAAAAAAGCTATGGCTGTTTATATTAAGTTGAGAAAAAATAATCCTAATTTGGATATGATAGATTTAGGTGGAGGTATGCCAGTACCGTTTGAAAAAAAACCGCTTTTTTCTACCCAAGCTATAGTCAAACGTATAGTTCGAACAATTATAAAAACTTGTGATATAGCGAATATTCCTCATCCTGACATCTTGGTAGAATGGGGCAGTTATTTAGTAGCGCCGGCTCAAGTTACAATTTATCGGGTGTTGAGTGAAAAAATTGTGCCGCAAAGCTCAACTGTGAGCAAATGGTATATTGTGGACGGCAGTTTTATGAATGATCTTAAAGATACTTGGGCTATTCATCAAAAATGGCATATTGTACCCGTTAATCGTTTACAGGCTAAGAAATTAAGTAGAGTATGGCTGGCCGGTTTATCTTGCGATTCAGATGATAAGTATACAGCTGGTGGTACTTATGTGCCGATGCCTTCTTTAGATACACTGGAGCCAAATGAACAGCAGTACTTAGCTGTATTTGATACCGGGGCATATCAAGACGCCTTATCTTCACATCATTGTTTATTATCATCACCTATGAAAATAGTGATTCAAAACGGCATTATAACAATTGCCCGTAAAAGAGAAACAGCTGAAGAAATAGGCAAGCAGTTTGGCTGGTAAGATGCTTATTGTTTTGGTATATTTATAATGATCGCTTAGCTGAGTAACCGGATAATAAAAAAAGAGCGTGTAATTAATATACGCCCTTTTTATACTTGCTTTTGTTATTATAATTTAGTACAGTTAAGTTTGCTTTATGGCATTTTTAGATAAACTATTTGGGGATCCTAATAAACGAGCGGTAGCTAAACTTCGGCCCTTGGTTGATCGTATTAATCAGCTTGAATCTGAAATACAAGAATTATCTGATAATGAGCTAAAGATAAAAACATTATATTTCCGCGACCGCTTGAATAAAGAGGAGACTTTGGATGATTTATTACCCGAGGCTTTTGCCTGTGTGCGTGAGGCTGCACGCCGTGTATTAAATCAAAGACATTTTGATGAACAGTTAATCGGTGGAATTGTTTTGCATCAGGGCCAGATTGCGGAAATGAAAACAGGGGAAGGAAAAACCTTAACCGCTACTGCCCCGGTTTATTTAAATGCGCTTGCCGGTAAGGGTGTACATGTGGTAACGGTTAATGATTATTTGGCGAGGCGCGATACTATTTGGATGGGTAAAATTTATCATGCTTTAGGTCTTTCGGTCGGTTGTATAAATCATGATGTGGCTTATATTTTTGATCCCGAAGTTACCAATGAAGAACCCTCGTTAAATAATTTAAAGATTGTAACGCGACAAGAAGCATATAAGGCGGATATTACTTATGGTACCAATAACGAGTATGGCTTTGATTATTTGCGTGATAATATGGTTTGGCGTGAGGAACAAATGGTACAGCGCGAGCTCAATTATGCCATTGTGGATGAAGTCGATAGTATTTTAATAGATGAAGCGCGCACGCCGTTGATTATTTCTGCGCCAGCTGAAGAAGCTACCGACCGCTATTATGATGCGGCTCGCTTTGTAGCTACTTTGAAGGAAAATGAAGACTATAATGTGGATGAAAAAATGCGAGCAGCTACTTTTACCGAAGCTGGTATAAATAAAGCAGAAAAGTTTTTGGGCATAAAAAATTTATACGACGAGGGTGGTTATAACATGATACATATTTTAGAGTCAGCTTTACGGGCAAAAACATTATTTTTAAAAGATAAACAATATGTAGTGCGCGATGGAGAAGTTATTATTGTAGATGAATTTACCGGTCGTATGATGCCGGGTCGCAGGTATTCAGAAGGATTGCATCAGGCTATTGAAGCTAAAGAAGGTGTAAAAATTCAGCGTGAGTCATTAACTTTAGCTACTATTACTTTTCAAAATTATTTCCGACTTTATAAAAAACTCGCTGGTATGACTGGTACTGCCGCCACTGAAGCAGAGGAATTTAGTAAAATTTATTCTTTAGAGGTTACTAGTATTCCTACACATCGACCGATGATACGCCAAGATATGTCTGATAAAGTTTATAAAAGCGAAATGGGAAAATTTCAAGCCGTGGTTAATCATGTTAAAGAACTTCATCAAGCTGGACAACCAGTATTAGTTGGTACTATTTCTATAGAAAAAAATGAGATTCTAAGCGAAATGTTAAAACGGGAAGGTATTCCTCATGAAGTATTGAATGCCAAGAATCATGCACGTGAAGCGCAAATTATAGCTCAAGCCGGTCGTAGGGGGGCTGTAACTATCGCTACTAATATGGCGGGTAGAGGTGTGGATATTATTTTGGGCGGCAATCCGCCGGAAACAGATGAAGCTGATTTTGTTAAAAAAGCAGGCGGCTTATTTGTATTAGGCACAGAAAGGCATGAATCTAGGCGTATAGATAATCAGTTAAGAGGTCGTGCTGGTCGTCAGGGTGATCCTGGTAAATCACAATTTTATGTTTCACTGGAAGATGATTTGATGAGAATATTTAGCGGCGATCGGGTTAAGAATTTAATGGAAAAACTCGGTTTACCAGAAGATATACCTATTGAAAATAAAATGGTATCTCGGTCTATTGAGCAGGCGCAGAAAAAAGTAGAGGGTCATAATTTCGATATTCGTAAAAATTTAGTAGAATACGACGATGTTTTAAATAAACAGCGCGAGTCTATTTATTTTCGGCGACGGGCATTGTTAAGGGCAGCTACTAATAATCCATCAGATCTTAAAAATCAGGTCTTTGAAATGGTAGAGGAAGAAATATCTCAATTAGTAGCTTTTCATACCGCGCTGGAGGATGAGAGTAAATGGAATTTAGATGAAATTTATGAGGCTATTAATTCCATGTTTCCAGTGCCTAAAGAAGTTAGAAAAAAACTTAATGAATTGGAATCTCAAGCCGGTGACGCTGCTGAAGATGCTATGGCGCGCGATAAAATAATTAATTATCTTATTTATTTAGCCAGACAAGCTTATGAAAATACAGAACAGCAAATAATATATCAAGCTCGTCAACTAGCTATGCCAACAGCTGAAAATATAATGCGTGAAGCGGAAAAAACTCTTCTACTGCGGGCAATTGATAATTTATGGGTAAGGCATTTAACTTCTATGGATTATTTGCGTGGAGGTATTGGCTTGCAAGGATATGGTCAGCGCGATCCTTTAGTGGAATACAAACGTCAGGCTTTTCGTATGTATAAAGATTTATTAGCTTCAATTAGACGTGAAGTAGTTTATAATATATTTAAAGTTGGTGTAGTTCAACAGGCGGCGCAAGCAGCTGCCCCAAATCGGCAAATCCATGAACAGGGGCCGGCTAAAACTCAAACCGAAGCGAGGAGCATTTTTGCTTCAGCTATTTCATCAACTGGGGCGCCGTTAATGGCTAAACCACGTAATGAGACTGGGCAGAAAGTAGGGCGTAATGATCCTTGTCCTTGCGGCAGTGGAAAAAAATATAAAAAGTGTCATGGACAATAAGAAACCGCGAGTTTATATCTTCACAGTCGACTTAGTTATCAGAGAAGTAGGAAATCTTCCCAAATTAATATCTGATATTAATGTTTATTTTGTCAAATATAAAGATTAAATTAATACAAGTCCTTAATGTTATAAAGTAAACTAGTTAACTCTATTTACATAAGCTATAATACCTATTATAAAGGTATGCCAAAAAATGATAAAAAATCTAGGCAACCAGTAGTAGTTGCAGTCAGCGGAGGTTTTGATCCGTTGCATGTTGGGCATGTGCGAATGTTTAAGGCCGCTAAAAAATTAGGTGATAAGTTAGTGGTGATTTTAAATAATGATAATTGGCTGCGAGCTAAAAAAGAGCATGTTTTTATGCCTGAAAAAGAGCGTAAGGAAATAATTGAAGCGTTGGAACCGGTGGATAAAGTTATTTTGACTAGGCATCACAGACACCCAAAAGATATGAGCGTGTGTGCAGAATTAGCCAGTTTACGGCCGCATATTTTTGCTAATGGTGGCGATAGAAAACCAGATGGCGATCCAGTGCCCGAAGTTGGTTTATGTCTTCAGCTGGGGATTAAGATGGTTTATAATGTTGGTCATGGCGGGAAGGTTCAATCTAGTTCTTGGTTATTAAAAGGTTATATAGAACGTGTGAGTGGTAAGAAAAAAAGATAAAAAGGAAGGAGTTCCATTAGGAACTCCTTATTAATAAGATCACCACATATAGAACTTTTCTTCTTTTAATATTCCGAGGAATTTTTCTTTATTTTTGAAGTATTCGTCTTTTGAGAGACGAGCTGGAATTTTTATTTTTGAAAGTCCCTTACTTCCATATTATGAAATTTAGACCAAGATCTGTTTTCAACTTCAACTCTACGGGTTACTTCAGTAGAAATAAAGCCGGGGCCATATTCAGGTATTTGTTAGATAATCAGATTGTAATCAAAATC